>NZ_JBFUBG010000008.1:0-114215 GCF_056405875.1 Rhizobium sp. P1_E6
GTCGTGGGTCTCAGCCACGAACTGCGCACGCCGCTGAATGCCGTCCTCGGTTATGCCCAGATCCTCGAACGTGATGAGACGATCCCTGCGCCGCGCCACTCTTCCATCAAGGTGATCCGCCGCAGCGCCGAGCATCTTTCCGGCCTCATCGATGGCCTTCTGGATATCTCGAAGATCGAGGCCGGCCGCCTGCAGGTCTATTCGAACGAGATCAATATCCAGGACTTCCTCGACCAGATCGTCGACATGTTTCGGCCGCAGGCGCAGGCAAAGGGCCTGTCCTTCATTCATGAGCGCTCGCAGGCCCTGTCGCAATTCGTGCGCACCGACGAGAAGCGGCTGCGCCAGATCCTCGTAAATCTCCTCTCCAACGCCATCAAATTCACTGACGAAGGCAGCGTCACCTTCGATGTCGCCTATCGCAGCCAGGTCGCGACCTTCACCGTCTCCGACACCGGTCGTGGCATCGCCGAGAAGGACCTGACGCGTATTTACGAGCCCTTCCAGCGTGGAGAGGCGGAAAGCGTGCGGCCCATGCCAGGCCTCGGGCTTGGCCTCACTATCACCCGCCTTCTGACCAACACGCTCGGCGGCGAAATCTCCGTCACCAGCGAGAAAGACAAGGGCTCCACCTTCCGCGTCCGCCTCATGCTGTCGGCAGTGATGCGTCCCGCAGCACCGCCGCAGGAGAAAAAGATCGTCAGCTATGACGGTCCGCGCCGCACCATCGTCGTTGTCGACGACAATGAGGATCATCGCGAGATGATGCGCGAAATCCTGGTCCCCCTCGATTTCATCGTGCTGACGGCGGCGACCGGCCCGGATTGCCTGACGCTGGTTGAAGGCATCGAGCCGGATCTGTTTCTTGTCGATATCTCCATGCCCGGCATGAATGGCTGGCAGCTAGTCTCCCGGCTGCGCGAGACTGGACGCACTGCACCGATCCTGATGCTGTCAGCCAATATCGGTGATGCCGCCGCACACAGCGACAGCGATGACAGCCACAATGATGCGATCGGCAAACCTGTTGATATCAAGCAACTGCGTGACAAGCTGGCTCTGCATCTCGGCCTGAAATGGCTTTATGCCGACGATCAGGCGCCGGCGCCGGTGATCGCCCCCATGCCGCTGAAGAGCCCAGGTGCCGCGCATGTGCATGAACTGCTTCGCCTCGGCGAGATCGGCTATATCAGAGGCATAGAAGCCAAGCTCGCCGACCTTGCCAAAGTAGAGGCAAATCAGCCATTCACAGAGAAACTCCATTCCTATGTCGCCGCCTTCGATCTCGCCGGCTTCATGGATTTCCTGCACAAATTCGAAGAAAAAGGTGAAACCGTTGGCTGAGCTTCCCCGCGACATCGTTCTGCTGGTCGATGATTCGCCGGAGGCTCTCGGCTTCCTGACCGATGCGCTGGAACAGTCGGGCTTTTCCGTGCTGATCGCCACATCGGGCGCAGCCGCGCTCAACATCGTCGAGCGCATCACGCCCGATCTCATCCTGCTCGATGCGGTCATGCCCTTGATGGACGGCTTCGAGACTTGCCGCCGGCTGAAGGCCAATGCCGCAGTCGCCCAGGTGCCTGTTATCTTCATGACCGGGCTGACCGAAACCGAGCATGTCGTGCATGCTCTGGAATCAGGCGGGGTCGACTATTTGTCGAAGCCGATCAACATCGACGAATTGCGCGCCCGCATCCGCGTTCATCTGCGCAATGCCCGCTCGGCACAGAGCGCGCGCGTGGCGCTCGATGCTGCCGGCCGCCATCTGCTCGCGGTGAAGGGCAATGGCGCAATCCACTGGTCCACGCCGCAGGCAACCCGCCTCGTCAACGCCGCCATGGGCAGCGATGACGGCATGGAAGTCGTCTCCCGCACGATCGGCAACTGGATGAAAGAGCGCGCCGCTGCCGCCCGCGATGCCCTCATCTCGATCGCACATGCAGGTCAAGCAGCGCTGCAACTCGCCTTCCTTGGCGCCATCGGCCCGGACGAGTATCTGTTCCGCCTGACGGCCGCCAACAAGCGCAACGACGACCAGGTCCTGCGCCAGCACTTCTTGCTGACGCAGCGCGAATCCGAAGTGCTCATGTGGATCGCCAAGGGTAAGGCTAACCGTGATATCGGCGAAATTCTCGGTCTCTCCGCGCGCACGGTGAACAAGCACCTGGAGCAGATCTACGTGAAACTCGGTGTGGAGAACAGAGCATCCGCCGCCGTGAAGGCGGCGCATGTGTTGCATGAAATGTRAGGGATAGCCGGCGCCGCGCCTTAAACCACGCGGTCCGGAACGTCTCGCCCCTCAAAGAACGCTGTCACATTCTCCACGACCTTCATTCCCATCGCTGTGCGGGTTTCCTCCGTCGCGCTGCCGAGATGCGGCAACAGAACGACATTCTCCATCCGCCGTAACGCTTCAGGCACATGCGGCTCCGCCTCGTAGACGTCGAGCCCTGCGCCGCGGATCGTGCCTTTATCAAGCGCTGCAATCAACGCTGTCTCATCGACCACGTCGCCGCGTGCCGTATTGATGAGAAAGGCGCCTGGCTTCATTGCCGCAAACCGCGCCGCGTTCATCAGATGCCGGTTTTCTGCTCCGCCTGGGCAATGCAGCGAGGTGAAATCGGAAGCCGCAAGCACCTCCTCCACCGAAGCAAGCTGACGTGCACCATAGCGAGCCGCCTCCGCCGGATCGACCTGTGAGCGGTTGTAGAACACGATGTCCATGCCGAAACCGAAATGGCAACGCTGCGCGAAAGCCTTGCCGATCCGGCCGAAGCCGATAATGCCGACGGTCTTCCCGGTCACCTTCGTACCGACCATATGCGTCGGGCACCAACCCTTCCATTCACCGGCGCGCACCTGACGCTCGCCCTCCCCGCCGCGGCGCGCGACGGACAGCAGGAGCAGCATGGCGATATCAGCCGTGCAATCGGTCAGGACCCCAGGCGTGTTCGTCACCACGATGCCCTTCGCCTTGGCACTGGCGATATCGATGTGATTGAAGCCGACCCCGAAATTGCCGAGGATTTTCGTACGGACATCCCCGGCAAAGACCGCTGCCGGCAGCTTGTCGGAAACGGTCGGGAGCACGGCATCATAATCCGCCAGCGCCTGACGCAATTCGCTTTCAGCAAGCGGTACATCATCTCTGTTGAGCGTCAGGTCGAAGCGCTCTGCGAGCACGGCCTCTACCGCGGCAGGCCAGCGCCGGGTGACGAGAATGCGGGGGTTTGGCATGAATCTGGATCCTCCATCCTTGCCTCTGGCTTAGGCCATGAAGGCCAGGAATGGAATGGCTTTCGAACCCGTAAAGACTGAGATCTTGAACTGCGGAGGCGAAACGAAAGAAGCCCGGTCGATGACCGGGCTTCCATAACAGGCATCACTGCCAGAGGCTTACTTCTCAGCCTTCTGGAAGTAGCTGTACTTGCCGTCGTCGCCCTTCTTCCATTCGTACATGACGTAGCCCGGAAGCTTCGGGTCGCCCTTTCCGTCGAAGGAGATGTCGCCGAGAACGGTCGGGAACGGACCCTTTTCCTTCATGGCCGCAGCAAYGGCTTCAGCGTCCGTAGAACCGGCAGCCTTGGCAGCAGCAGCGATTGTCTGCAGAGCAGCGTAGGAATAGAGCGTGTAAGCTTCCGGGTTGAAGCCGGCAGCCTTGAACTTCGCAACGAGGTCCTTGTTGGCCGGGTTGACCGTCGGATCCGGGCCGAATGTGTTCAGCGTACCGGCAACGGCGTCACCAGCGATGGAAGCAAGTTCGTTCGAGACGATACCGTCACCCGAAACGAGCGCTGCCTTCAGGCCCTGGTCGGCCGACTGGCGGATGATGAGACCGGCTTCGGTGTGCAGACCACCCCAATAGATGATGGAAACACCGGCTTCCTTCATCTTTGCGATGAGAGCCGAGAAGTCCTTGTCGCCGACGTTCACGCCTTCGTACATGGCTTCGGTGACACCAGCGGCATTCAGAGCCTTCTTGGTTTCGTCAGCGAGACCCTGGCCGTAAGGAGTCTTGTCGTGAATGACGGCGATCTTGGCGTCCTTGAAGTGGTCGGCCAGATACTTGCCGGCAATCGCGCCCTGCTGGTCGTCACGACCGCAGGTGCGGAAGGTGTTCCACAGGCCGCGCTCGGTGAAAACAGGGTTGGTAGCAGCCGGGGTGATTTCGAGAATGCCGTTCTCGGCGTAAACTTCAGAAGCCGGGAYGGAAACGCCCGAGTTGAAGTGACCGATAACGAACTTCACGCCGTCAGCAACGAACTTGTTGGCAACGGAGATGCCCTGCTTCGGGTCGGAAACGTCGTCGCCGAGTTCGATCTTGATCTGCTCGCCGTTGATGCCACCAGCAGCATTGATGTCGGCAGCTGCCTGCTCGGCACCCTTCTGCAGCTGTGCGCCGAATGCAGCGTTCGGGCCTGTGAGCGGGCCACCAACGCCGATCAGGATGTCAGCTCGTGCGATGCCGCCGAAAGCGACGATCGCCGTCAGTGCCACCGCTGACAAGAGAGACTTCTTCATATTGTTACTCCCAATTTTTGGGCGGGTTTCGTTAGAAGACCCAGCGCACTACCCACCATTGACTACGCCGGGAAAGCTGTTCCACTCTGGAGGCAATTCATGCCTAGTTTCAACGGGCTGTCAATGTTTCTCCTTCCACGAAAACGCGGAAGTTTTTTCGTACAGCCAGTAATAGTTGTTGACCATTTGATTGGTGCGGCGATAGCGGAACCCGGCTGTCGAGAAGATCAGCAGGGTGATGAAATCAATAATGTAGAAGAACGCGCTGAGCATCGGTCCGTCGAACAGCGCATGATGCAGGAACTGCATCGCCCAGGCCAGCAGGAAGGTATAGACGACGACCAGCGGATAGTTGCTCCAACCGTCCGCAACCGCCTTGCCGGCCCGCCATGCTGTCCAGAAACCGATGAGCACGACAAACGCGCGGATGACGAGCTTTACGCCGTTGTCGCTTTCGAAGAAAAGTCCCTGCATAGTCAAACTCTCCCTTCTGCAGCGATCAATGCCGCCCGCCTTCGAGATAGGCGGCGCGAACTTCCGGATTTGCGAGCAGTTCCTTGCCGCTGCCGCTCATCGTCACCTTGCCGTTGACGAGCACATAGGCGCGGTGCGACAGCTTGAGTGCTGCGAATGCGTTCTGCTCCACGAGGAAGACGGTCAGCCCCTCCTTCTCGTTCAGCACCTTGATGGCCTCGAAGATGCCCTTGACGATCAGCGGCGCAAGCCCGAGCGAAGGTTCGTCGAGAAGCAGGAGCTTCGGGCGCGCCATCAGCGCACGGCCGATCGACAGCATCTGTTGCTCGCCTCCCGAAAGCGTGCCGCCGCGTTGCGACTGGCGCTCCTTGAGGCGCGGGAACATTACAAAGACCTTCTCCACGTCCTCATTGAAATATTTGAGGTTGTCGAGGCCGGCACCCATCTGCAGGTTTTCCAGAACGGTCATGCGCGGGAAGATACGGCGGCCTTCGGGAGACTGCGCGATACGCAGCCGCGCAATCTCATGCGTCGGCAGCTTGGTGATGTCCTGGCCGTCGAAGATGATCGAGCCGGTGCGGGCCTGCGGGCTACCGCAGATCGTCATCATCAACGTCGACTTGCCGGCGCCGTTCGCGCCGATCAGGCTGACGATTTCGCCCTTTTTCACCTCGACATCGATCCCGGCGAGCGCACGGATATTGCCGTAATACGTTTCGACGCCCTGAACCTTGAGAAGCTGTTCCCCGGCCATTAGATTGCGCCCCCCTCTACGATCGCAATGACCTCTTCAACTTCTTCGTCTTCGACACCGAGATAGGCCGCGATGACCTTCGGGTCGTTCTTCACGTGGTCAGGGTTACCGTCGGAAATCTTCTGGCCGTATTCCAGAACGATGACGTGGTCGGAAATTTCCATGACCACCGACATGTCGTGCTCGATGAGCAGGATCGAGGTACCGGTCTCAATGCGGATGCCCTTCAGCAGCGCGTTGAGCGCTGCCGATTCGCGTGGATTGAGGCCGGCGGCAGGCTCGTCGAGGCAGAGCAGCTCCGGACCGGTGCACATGGCGCGGGCGATTTCCAGACGACGCTGAGCGCCATACGGCAGATCGCCGGCCGGATCGTCGGCGCGGTCGATCAGATCGGCCTTCTCCAGCCAGTAGCGCGCCAGCTCGATGGCTGCTGCCGCTTCCTTCTTGTAGGGACCGATGCCGAGAAGACCGAGCACGGTGAAACCCGAAGCTTTCATCAGCTTGTTGTGCTGGGCAACGAGCAGGTTTTCCAGAACCGTCAGGCCCGAAAACAGGCGGATATTCTGGAAAGTACGCGCGACCTTCGCTTCCTTGGTGATGCGAAAATCCGGCAAGCGTTCGAGCAGATACTGCTTACCGCTCTTCTGCGTCAGCGTGATCATGCCCATCGTCGGCTTGTAGAAACCGGTGATGCAGTTGAAGACGGTCGTCTTGCCTGCTCCGTTCGGGCCGATCAGCGCGGTGATTTCGCCGCGCTTGGCCTCGAACGAGAGGTCGTTGATGGCCATCAGGCCGCCAAACTTCATCGACAGGTGCTCGACCTTGAGCAAAGTGTCATTCGACATGGTGTTCTCGACAGGGCTCATCAACCATGGCCCTCCTTGGTAAAGCTTCCGGATATCGCCTTGCGCTCCTTGAGGAAGGCGGTCGGCTCACGCGAGCCGACGAAACCGCGCGGCTTGAACAGCATGACGATGACCATGGCGAGGCCGAAAAGCAGCATGCGATAGAGTTCCGGCGTGAATTCCGGTCCGAAGATGACCTTGAGGAAATCCATTTCACGCAGCAGTTCCGTGCCGCCGACCATGACGACGGCAGCGATCGCGATACCCGTCAGCGAACCCATGCCGCCCAGGACGACGATAGCGAGGATGACCGCCGATTCCAGGAACACGAAGGACTCCGGCGAGACGAAGCCCTGGCGGGCTGCGAAGAAGGAACCGGCGAAGCCGCCGAACATCGCACCGGTGGCGAAAGCCGTCAGCTTCGTCGTCACCGTGTTGATGCCGAGCGAGCGGCAGGCGATCTCGTCCTCACGCAACGCTTCCCAGGCGCGGCCGATCGGCATGCGGCGCAGGCGGATCGTCACATAGGCGGTGAGCATGCAGAGCGCCAGGATAACGTAGAACAGGAAGATCTTGTAATAGGCCGACGACGACGGCAGGCCGAAGACCTTGGCGAAATTGTTCGCCTTGCCGACATCGAAGCTCAGGATACCGAAGACCGAAGCCTTGGCGATGCCAGAGATACCGAAGGTGCCTTTGGTCACTTCGGTCCAGTTGATGATGACGAGGCGGATGATTTCACCGAAGGCAAGCGTGACGATCGCCAGGTAGTCGCCGCGCAGGCGCAGCACCGGGAAGCCGAGAATGACCCCCCAGAGAGCCGCAAAGATGCCGGCGAGCGGCAGCAGTACCCAGAAGGACAGGCCGAAATGGGCCGACAGCAGCGCGTAGGAATAGGCGCCGACCGCATAGAAGGCGACATAGCCAAGGTCGAGCAGACCGGCGAGACCGACAACGATGTTCAGCCCCCAGGCGAGCATCACATAGATGAGGATCTGGATGCCGAAATTGTCGACCCACTTCAGCGCGCCCTGCGGACCGAGGAAATAGGCCGTCGCCAGCGGATAAACCAGCAGGAATACGAGGGCGATCTTCAGGAAATGCGTCCGGAAAAAGCCCTTGTCCGTCGAAATCTCCAGATCGCCCCGGCGCGCCTTGAGAAGCTTGCGCTGGTCGAGATGCGGCTTGACGAAAACCACCATGATGAAACGGCCGATGGCGGCGACCAGCACGAAGACTGCAAGCAGACCCCAGCGCTGAACGATGATCAGCTCGTTGTTGATGTTCTGCTGCGTGCCGAGACCGACATAGAGAACGAACAGGCCAAGTGAGATGAGACCGGCGAAGAAGGCTTCCCTAAGCCCCTTCTGGACAAGCCCCGCGTTGGACTTGCCAGTGGAAGTGTCGATGTTTGCCATGACTTATACCTTCTCGACTTCCGGCCGCCCAAGAATGCCCGTCGGCTTGAAAATCAGCACGAAAGCGAGGATGGCGAAGGTGGCGACATCCTTGTACGCGATGGTGAAATAGGCCGACCACAGGGATTCGATAAGACCGATCATCAGCCCCCCGAGAACGGCACCCGGCAGCGAGCCGATGCCGCCGAGAACGGCTGCGGTGAAGGCCTTGACGCCCGGAATGAAGCCGTCATTGAACGACGCGACGCCATAATACATCAGGTACATCGTGCCGGCGACGGCTGCGAGCGCCGCCCCCATGACGAATGTAATGGAGATCGTCTGATCGACATTGACCCCGAGCAGGGCCGCCATCTTGCGGTCCTGTTCAGTAGCGCGCTGGGCTCGTCCGAGCGCCGTCTTGTTGACGATGTACCAGAAGGCCGCCAGCAGGACCACAGTGACCACGATAATGATGATCTGCTTCAGCGAGATCGAGAGACCGCCAACATTATAGACCGTGCGGACGAGCGGCGGGATCGGCTTGTTGCGCGGCCCCTGCGTGACCTGAATGAAATTCGACAGCGTGATCGACATGCCGATCGCTGTAATCAGCGGCGCCAGGCGGAATGAGCCGCGTAGCGGGCGGTAGGCGACGCGCTCGATCGTCCAGTTCCACAAACTCGTCATCAGCATCGCGACCACAAGCATCGCCAGCAGCAATACCGCTACCGGAAGACCTGCGAAGATGGATGTGAGAACGAGAAAGACGATAAGAGCAGCGAAGCCACCGAGCATGAAAATATCGCCATGGGCGAAGTTGATCATGCCGATAATGCCGTAAACCATCGTATAGCCAATAGCCACAAGGCCATAGATGGATCCGAGAGTCAGCCCGTTGAAGAGCTGCTGGACGAAATACTCCATATGTCATTTCCCCTGGATGCGAACCATATTTAAGTTGCATCTCTTATTGGTTTTATCGCCTGTGCTTTCACACAAGCCACTAGCTCGCATTGCATAGCGGTTTCATTGGAAATGTGAAGACAAAAAGGATTTACTGCGTCAGAATCTTGGGTAAACAGGCCTAAATGGCGCAATTCAAACCAAAATCCACACAAAAGCGGCATCGATTGGCAAATTTTTAGCCAGGGCGGAATTCACCAATTAATCTTAGATGCTAAACGAAGCCACGCTGGCCTTCTGCGTAAACTGTTCCGCAAGTTGACGAAATTTCAAGCTCGAAGATGCCGCTCATTGCAAATGCCAGTTTTCGAGCACTGCTCCTGACGAGCTTTGTGCAAACCGGCGAACCCATGCTAGTGTGACTGCATTCCGCCAAAGGGGTGCGGCAGCGCCGGGTATACACTATATAGTGAATGTGATCCCAAGACGAATTCGCAGACGAACGGCAGGAATATGCTGAGGACATTTGAACGCGCGGCACTCGAAGCCGGCAAGGTCATCATAGAAGTCTTCGACAACGGCTGCCCGGTGAGAATGAAGGCAGATGAAAGTCMGGTGACGATTGCCGACCAGGAGGCCGAGCGCATCATATTGGCGCATCTGGAACGCGATTTCCCTGAGATCCCCGTTATCGCCGAAGAATCGGTAGCTGCCGGCAAGGTGCCTGATATCGCCGGAAAGTCCTTCTTCCTTGTCGATCCGCTCGACGGCACCCGCGAATTCCTGGATAAGCGCCAGGAGTTCACCGTCAACATTGCATATGTGGAAAGCGGCGTTCCCATCGCCGGTATCGTCTATGCCCCGGCACTCGGAATCGCTTTTTCCGGCGAGCGCGCAAGCGCGGAGAAGCTGGTGATCGACGAGAACTTTGCGATAACGGAGAGAATGCCGATCAAAGTGCGCAAGCAGCCGGCAGAGAGTATGGCGCTCGCCAGCTTCAGGCATGACAGCCCCGAGACCAGCCTTTTTCTCGCCAGGCATGCGATCTCCAAATGTACCAACATCGGCTCGTCCCTGAAATTCTGCCTGCTGGCAGAAGGCAAGGCCGACGTCTACCCACGCTTCACCCGCACCATGGAGTGGGATACCGCGGCCGGCGACGCAGTGTTGCGCGCGGCCGGCGGATCGACCGTCACGATGGACGGCCAGCTGCTCATCTACGGCAAAACCGGTGCGGCTGCCGATTTCGACTTCGCAAATCCCCATTTCGTCTCCTGGGGCGGCACGAAGCCTGCGCTCGCACGGGCGTAGCGATCGCCGAAAGTTTCGCATCTTTCAGCTTTGTCGCAGGAATATCGCAACGGGGTGGTTTTACATCGGCGCCCTGATGCCCTTCCTCGGGAAATCACACTTGGCTTCGGTCTTCATTTTTGATTCGGAGGAGACGTCCTTCCGCTCGGACAGCGCGACCTCTCGCCGCAATGTCGCCACAATCAGGGCCGCCAGCAAGCTGTGACTTCGGTAACATCGCCGCAGCAAACAGACATAATAATGGAATATCCCGTAATTACGGAAACCCCGTTCCGCTGGATCGTCTCATTCCCACTCTGGCACAATAGGCAACAAACTCGACCCTGGCACAACCGAGATCGCCTCGACCCTGTAGGGGATGGAGCGTTTTGGTACGGTGTGGGTGCCTGCAATCACAACCGTMGTTTGCCGTCCCGAATCTGCCAAACACATAAAATTGCTAATAAAAACCCCGGTTGAAAAATAAAACTCCTGATTTTGCATTAACTTAACGCAACTGCGAAGTTTGCTGCGCTGCGAAATTTCTCTGGACTCGGTTAAACAAATGTCGCAAATTTAGGATGTAGTAGGGTTAAACGTCGCCTAACATTGTGGCGCCTTATTGTGGCGCTAACCAAACCTGCGAATGACACCGCCGAAAGCTTCAAAATAAAAGCTTCAAAATACAAAGGGTAGATCCTTGAGCGTCATGGACCTTAACAAAAGTATTTCTGAAGAGAGCTTTCGCGTTCCGCCTGTTCATCAGGTAAACGCGAGGTTCCCAGTTACCGCACTCGACAGCATCGTTCCGCCACCTGCCTCCATGCAGTTCGTGCTGAAGCGAGCCTTCGATATTTTTGCTTCGATCAGCGCACTCATCGTGCTTGCTCCTCTTCTTCTGGTCGTCGCCGCCCTGATCAAGATGGACAATCCCGGTCCGGTGCTTTTCAAGCAGACCCGCTGGGGCAAGAACTGCCGCTCCATCAAGGTCTACAAGTTCCGCTCGATGCGTACCGACATGTGCGACGTCACGGGCGTTGCCCAAACCGTGAAGAACGATCCGCGCGTCACCCGCGTCGGCGCTTTCCTGCGTCGTTCGAATATTGATGAGCTGCCACAGCTTCTCAATGTGCTGAAGGGTGACATGTCGGTTGTCGGACCGCGCTGCCATGCAATCGGCATGCGTGCCGGCGGCATGCTCTATGAAGAGCTGGTTCCGCAATATCATCATCGCCACGCAATGCGTCCCGGTATTACCGGCCTGGCTCAGATGCGCGGCCTGCGTGGTCCGACGGACCGTCCAGCCAAGGCGCGCGCCCGCATTGCCTCCGATCTCCATTATGTCGAGAACTTCTCGCTGGTGATGGATATCCGCATCATCTTCGGAACACTGATTTCCGAACTGAACGGCGGCAAAGGCTTCTGATTGAAAAAGAGAGGGTATCGGCTGTTAGAGCAGCCGATACCTGAATGCTCGGGCGACAGCCTGCATACGGTTGACCGAATCCAGCTTGCGCATCGCGCTCTTCAAATATCCCACCACCGTATGCGATGAGAGATCGAGAATGATCGCAATCTCATCGCTGCTCTTGCCCGCGGCTGACCAGCGCAGGCATTCGATCTCCCGCCGGGTGAGGCTTTCCGATGGCCTGTCTTCCGGCTTCTCGTCGCTCGGCAGTGTGTCCAAAAGCTCCATGCAGCCATAAACCAGCGCCGTCGCTTCCTCGCGAGAGGGCATGGCACGCGTACCGGAAAAAGCGAAGATGTATTGTTTCAGGTCAGCGTCGTGCAGCGCAAACGCGAAGGTATGCTGCAGCCCGTGCATCTGAAACATCGTGTTCAGACGGCGGTTTTCCTGATTCGCTGCATTGCCACCAAAAGACCCCTCCTCGCAGAAGACAGGCATGATCGTGYGCTTCATGACAGCGACCAGCTTGCTGCAATAGAAGAGGTCCGCCTCCTCGTAAAAGTTGACGAGGCTCTGCGGCCAGTTGCTGATCAGCTTGTTTTCCAGAAAGGCCGTCCGGTCCCCGCGCGGGAATACGGAAAACAGGTGGAATTCGAATCCGGCAGCCTTCGTCAGCTCGTCCAGGCGGCTTGCACCGTCGACGGCGGAAATGCCCGCAGGACGGGCTGCGAAGGGCGAAAATGCGGTATCATCGGCGCAGTCGCGGACTGCGCGTTCACGTCTCTTCATTCTCTTGTTCCTTCACGGGCCTGGCTTCGCCTCGGCCTCGCAACCGGCCGCGGATTGGACGCGCCGGACGATCAGGAAAGACGGCATTTGCCCCGCATCCGAAGGATACGAAGCATTCAAATGGCCATCTTTATTGATACTGCGAGAAGAACGGAGACGAAGTCTTTGCGCTCATGCTTATGTTGCAGCGCTTATAAGATTATCCGGGAAAAATATGTAACATTTATTCCGCATGGCTCCCATGCAGTCGCCTCAAATTGACGTAACGGCAGGCGATCCGCAAATCACCCCCGCTGGGCATCTAAAGTTGTTATCAAAGTGTTACGATGGGTTTAGGCAATTTTTAAATGTGGCAAGTTAGAGTGGCGTCCGTGGTCTTGCGTTGTGTAGAGAGTCCAATGACCGAAATGATACGTCCCCGAGTGAAATATGTCATCGGCCCCGATGGCAGCCCCCTGACGATTGCGGATCTTCCCCCGCCGAATACGCGGCGCTGGGTCATCCGCCGGAAGGCAGAGGTTGTCGCGGCTGTTCGCGGTGGCTTGTTGAGCTTGGAAGAAGCCTGCGAGCGTTACACGCTCACTGTCGAAGAATTCCTTTCCTGGCAGTCCTCCATCAACAGTCATGGCCTCGCCGGTCTGCGCACCACGCGCATCCAGCAGTACCGCCACTGATCCCATTCCATTCTAGTTGATTATTTCGGGCCGGACGCGTTTCCCTCAAGGGAATGAAGAAGGCCCGAAATCATTGCCGAGGCCGCGTAACACCAGAGGCCGGGCTGCGTAAACGCATTCGCAAGTCCCGTCGTCTTCGCCGCCGCAATCACGATCGCGACGAGCAGCACGTCCATCATGGACCACTTGGACAGATGCGGCACGACGTTGCGATAAAACAGGCTGCCGGTGCCGCCGGCAGCCATGGATCCCGCCGCGATCCCGATCATCTTCAGAACCGGCAGGACAATCGAGACGAGCGCAACGACTGCCGCAAGCGCCACGTCACCGCCATTCCAGAGCGAAGCCACGATTTCCAGGAGCGACGGCGTCTCGTCGAAGAACCAGAGCTTCTCGAAGCGGACGAGCGGCAGGACGAGGCCAAGCGCCAGAAGAAACGGCGCTGTCACCAGCAGAACGGGCCGAATCGCCGAAAGCCTGCTCAATTTGCCGCCTCTCCCTTGAACACACTGTCTCCTGCCACCACGGCTTGGCACGCCGGCGCCGCCATGTCACGTTCCCGATCACATAATTCATCAGGAGACGGACATGGATATCAGGATTGAGGAAAACACCTCCGGCGGCCGCTATGTTGCAGCCTTGGAAGGCCATGAAGCGGAGATGACCTATTCTCGCACATCGCCGAAACTGATCATCATCGATCATACCGGCGTGCCGGACGCTTTGCGCGGCAAGGGCGTCGGCCAGGCGCTCGCCCTTCACGCGGTCGAGGCGGCCCGCGAGGGCGGCTGGAAGATCATCCCGCTCTGCCCCTTCTTTAAATCACAGGCGCAGCGCCACCCCGAATGGAATGACGTGGTAAACTGAGGACGTCGCGCATACGATAGAAACACCAAAAGCCATGCATGACGGACACTGCGTCCGGCATGCATGGCTTCTGTGGTTATCCCCAAGGCGCCGGTACCGGCGCCTGCAATATTCGTCAGGCCCGGGCGCGAACTGCGCCGTCGCGCTCTTCGAGCGCCGTTGCCCTGGCATATTCCGCCTGCATTTCCTCTAGCGCCAGTTCCAGCGCCTCCTCCTGAACCTTCAGTTCCTTGATCGAAACCTGAAGATTGTCGGCGCGCTGACGTGCGGCCTTAGCGAAGGTCGGATATGCAAAGTGATTCGGGTCGGAAATACCGGACTTCTTTTCTTCTACGACGATCTGGCTCTCCAGATCCTTCGTCATCCGTTCAAATTCGGACATCATCATCTGCAACTGCTGCAATTGACGACGCTTTTCGTTAACCTGAAACTCTTTCAGGCGAACGAGGCTCTCTCGCGACTTCATACGCATTACTCCCGTGATGCGAGACCCCGGCTCAACTCTAAACTGCCCTTGCGCGCCGCTTTGACACGGTTTGCCGAAAAATTTCCTCCGATATTAACAAAAACCTACCGCTGGTAACCTTTCGTTTACGGGCATCGTTAATGATAGGTCCGATGATTTARGGGTCGGTAAACGCCAATACAGGAAACCGAACCTTTTCATTAGCGAGTCAGATGAATCACTTAGCGCAGATTCTTAATGTCGAAGTTGAG
This sequence comes from Rhizobium sp. P1_E6, assembly GCF_056405875.1. Lineage (NCBI taxonomy): Bacteria > Pseudomonadati > Pseudomonadota > Alphaproteobacteria > Hyphomicrobiales > Rhizobiaceae > Rhizobium > Rhizobium sp. P1_E6. Next base: position 14,643 of record NZ_JBFUBG010000008.1, read on the forward strand.
ATTTGTGGTTTGAGATTTCCATTGGAAAACATAGAAATGGAAAAATTATTTAATAAATTCGATACTCCTTGCCAGAGTGAATTAGAATTTGTTAACCATTTCGTGGCAGCTTCCAAATCACGTAGCTTATTCGGTATCGCGTAGGGGGCCAGGCCACCTTTCGGCGGCGGTAAAGGGGATAATTATGCGGGTACTTCTCATCGAGGATGATAGCGCTACGGCGCAGAGCATCGAACTGATGCTCAAATCTGAGAGTTTTAATGTTTATACGACGGATCTCGGCGAAGAAGGCGTGGATCTGGGCAAGCTGTATGATTACGACATCATCCTTCTCGATCTGAACCTTCCGGACATGTCCGGATATGAAGTGCTGCGCACTCTCCGTCTGTCGAAGGTCAAGACGCCGATCCTTATCCTCTCGGGTATGGCTGGCATCGAAGACAAGGTTCGTGGCCTCGGCTTTGGCGCCGACGACTACATGACGAAGCCGTTCCACAAGGACGAGCTCGTCGCCCGTATCCACGCCATTGTCCGCCGCTCCAAGGGTCATGCCCAGTCGGTCATCATCACGGGCGAACTTATCGTCAACCTCGACGCCAAAACCGTCGAAGTCGGCGGCCAGCGCGTTCATCTGACGGGCAAGGAATACCAGATGCTGGAGCTTCTCTCGCTCCGCAAGGGCACCACGCTCACCAAGGAAATGTTCCTGAACCACCTCTATGGCGGCATGGACGAGCCGGAACTGAAGATCATCGACGTCTTCATCTGCAAGCTGCGCAAGAAGCTCGCAAATGCTGCCGGCGGCGCAAATTACATCGAAACCGTCTGGGGCCGCGGCTATGTGCTGCGCGAGCCCGATGGTGCCGAATACGCCGAAACCGCCTGATCCGCCGAATCCCCTTACCGAAGAAAAGTCCCGCCTCTCCGGCGGGACTTTTATTTTGTCGGCAATGTCCGGAAAAGAAAAAGCCGCCCCACAAGGACGGCTCGCGTTAACGATTTGCGCGACCTCTTCAGGCAGCGATTGCGCGATTTCCGAACACGGCGGTGAGGATCTTGCGGTCGAAGGGCTTGAGCAGGAAGTCGGTGGCCCCTGCCCGCTTGCCGGCCATCAGCTTCTTCAGATCGGCCTCGATGACACAATAGTAGATCTTGACCTCTTTGCCGCCGTCCATGGCGCGGATATTGGCGATGAGTTCGAGCGCGCCTTCCATACCCGAATCGACGATCAGATATTCGGGTAGCTCAGCCTGGCAGCGCTGCAGCGCCTCTTCGGCATTCGAAGCTTCGCTGACCAGAAAATCGAGCTCGGAAAGGATTCGCTTGCCGACCTTGCGAACGATGTCCGAACTATCGGTGATCATGAATCTCTGCATGGCGGCTCCTTATCCCTCGCGCTGTCTCCGTCGAGGGCCTTCCTAACCTTCGAGGATAGGTTCATCAGGCTAAGGAATCGTTACTGCGCCCGCCTCGATCAGCGATCGATGAACTAGGCTGCGGCCACCTTGGCAGTGAAGACGATCTCTTCGGCGCTGGCCGAATAATCCAGAATCATGCCGCATTCTTCCGCCAGCAGCACAGTATAATAAGGCTGGATCGAATGCGCATCGATCGCTTCCTCGACGGTACCGGTGGCGATTTGGACGAATTTCGGCGGCATGCGCATCAGCTTGCCCTTCGCCACGAGCTTGAAACTCGCGTCGAATTCCGGATTCTCCAGCGTAATATCCAGATTGCCGCCGCGCGGAATGGAAGAATATGCGACGAGGAAGAGGTTCAGGAGCAACTTGACCCGGTTCTTGGCGACAATCGCGCGCGGGCCGCTCCAGCTCAGCTCGGTCTTCTTCTCGGCCACGGCAAAGTCCTTGGCTGCACGTTCGGCCTCGCCGGTATCGATCGAGGCGCCGACGGAACCGGATGCACCGAAGGCAAGGCGTGCGAATTTGAGACGAACTGAAGCATTGAGCGCACTGGTGCGGATGAGATCCATCGCGTCCGAATCCGCTCCGCCTTCGTCCAGAAGCTCCAGACCGTTATTGATCGCGCCGACGGGCGAGATCACGTCATGGCACACACGACTGCAAAGAAGTGCGGCCAGGTCCGGGCCGGATAGAGTGAGATTCGGGTTCTTGGACATCATCGTCTCCTGAGGGCGGCAGTATCATTCCACCCGGTAGTGTGCCTGATCAAAATTGCGCGAAGTTTGCGACCGTACTTGCCGCCATAATGACACCATATTTGGTAAACCGATTGTTAAGACGATCGGAGCAAAATGCATCAAATGCCAATGCCCCCGACAATGACGAATGGATGACATCATGCGCCTCCAATTTCTCGGAAGATTTATCGGCTTCTGCAGGTTGCTGACCGCTATCATGGTATCGTCGGTGATTGTTGCTGGACAGGCCGCTGCCCAGCAGAACAATGGCCAGTACACGGTGCAGGAAATCGTCGATGCCGGTCACTCCTTCTTCGGCGAAACCAGCGGCGGCCTTGCCAAGGTCGTTGAAAGCGCCTTCCAGAAATACGGCCTGCCGAACGGCTATATTCTCGGCCAGGAAGGCGGCGGCGCCTTCATCGCCGGCCTCACTTACGGCGAAGGCCAGCTCAACACCAAGAATGCCGGCGAGCACCCGCTTTACTGGCAGGGTCCGTCTCTGGGTCTCGACTACGGCGGCCAGGGCTCGCGCGTCATGATGCTGGTCTATGACCTGCCCTCCATCGACTCTATCTATGCGCGCTTCGGCGGCGTCAGCGGCTCTGCCTAYGTCATCGCCGGCTTCGGCATGACGCTTCTCAAGAACAACAATGTCCTGGTCGTGCCGATCCGCACGGGCGTCGGCGCCCGCCTCGGCATCAATGTCGGCTATCTGAAAGTCACCCCGAACCCGACCTGGAACCCCTTCTGAAAAGCCCAAATCACCGCTAATATCCTTGGGAATATGGTCTTGCCTGTGCTCGCAGCCTTGCCGCTGCGGGCTCTGCGTGCTTAATCAGGCGGACTGACCCGTATCAACCTTCGAATCGATGGCCGCGCCGTGATCGAATATGCTCTCTTGTTCGGATTGGGCTTCCTGACCGCGGCCTTTCTTGTCTTTCTGGTCTCGCCTGCCGTCCACCGCCGCGTCGTCTGGTATACCGAAAACCGCCTGAAGGCGACCATGCCGCTGAGCCCGCAGGAAGTGCGGGCGCAGAAGGACATGGTGCGCGCCCTCTATGCCGCTGAAAACGCCCGCACCGCACAGGACCTGCACCGCGAACGCGAAAAGTCGCTCTCCCTCCAGCTGCGCCATGACGCACTCGCCGTCGATGCCGGCAGGCTGGCCTCGGAGGTCAACGAGGCGCGTGCACAGATCGGCGAGATGCAGGTCGAGGCTGCCGAGCATCGCTCCCACCTGCGCAAGGACGAAAACTATATCAGCCAGTTGAAGACCAGCCTGCACATTGCCGAACAGGCGGGCTCCAACAAGGATAGCGAATTGGAAACTCTGCGCGCGCGGCTTTCCAAGATCACGGAACAGACCAACAACCTGAAGATCGACCTTGCTGCGCGCGAGACCGAGGCCGAAAATCTGAAATTCCGCACCAATGCCCTGCGAGACGAACGTGATACGATGCGCCAGGACATAACGGTGGCACAGAAGCGTGCCAAGGATGCCGAGCAGAAGCTCAGCCAGCAACAGCACATGGTCATCCGCCTGGAAGACAAGGCCGCCCGCGAGGCCGCTTCTGCCGCGGACAAGGAAGCCCTGCTCGGCCGCCGGCAACAGGAGATCGCCAAGCTGAAGGATCAGGTGAAGGCTGCCAATGCCGAAATCCGCAAGGCCGCAAAGGCGCTGCGCGATGCCGGCCTCTCCAAGGCGATTGCCGATCTGCCAGCCGAACCCGCCGGCGAGACCGAGCCCGCCACGCTGGATGTGGCGGCCATCACCGCGCAGATGGGCGATAATGTGCGCCGGCGTAGCGCCGCACTTGCCGACCATCTGCAGAAGGCAAGAAACAATACCGGTCGTGACGGCGCCCTTCGCGAGGAGATCGCCTCGATCGCCGCCAACATGGTAGCGCTCACGGCGCTCGATGAAGGCCCGTCCTCTCCGATCCTGCCCCTCCTGCCCGGCAGGGAGAAGAAGGGACCGAATGAACGCGTGAACCTCGCCGACCGCGCGGCTGCGATCATCGCCGATCCGCAGCGCTGAACTTATTCAGATCCGCTCCATCGCCGAGGATATGGCAAAGAGCGCAATACCTGTGGCCGTTGCCACATTGAGACTGTCCAGTCCTTCGGACTGCGGAATGCGCGCACTGCGGAAACGGGAAAGCACCGCCTCCGGCAAGCCCTCGCCCTCGGTGCCGACGACGAGCGCCATGCGATCGGAGGCTGGTATCTGCCGGATGTCAGTCTCGCCGCGTGGCGAAAGCGTCCAGATAACAAAGCCCCGCTCGGCAAGGCTCACGAGAAGATCGAGCGCATCGCCGCCGCGACGATAGGGCATGCTCAGAACAGAACCGACGGAAACGCGCAGCGCCTTGCGGTAGAGCGGGTCGCAGCAGGTTTCGTCAAGGAGGATCGCATCCGCCTTGAAGGCAGCGGCATTGCGGAACATCGACCCGGCATTGTCGTGATTGGAAATGCCGCAACCGACGAGGACCAGCGCCTGCTCGGGCAGCGTATCCAGAAAGACGGTTTCCGTGGCCTGCTCGCGGCGACCGAGCGCAAGCACGCCGCGATGCATGTTGAAGCCGACGATACCATCGAGAACATCGGCGTCGGCCACATAGACAGGTACGTCTTTGGGAAAGCGGTCGAGGATCTCCGCCACGCCGTCGAGCCTGTTGCGAAGCAGCAAGATCTTTTCGGCAGAAAATCCTCTACCCGCCGCATGCGCATCGGCGAGCATACGCAGCACGACGGTACCTTCGGCTATGAAGCGGTTCTGTCGCCCCGTCAGGTCGCGCTCGCGGATATCGCGAAACTCCGCGATCCGCGGATCGTCCGGGGTTTCGATCGTGAGAGGCTTTCCGGCCATGCCGGTCTCAATTGCCCGACAATGTGATTTCGGCCACGATGCGGCCCGCCTTGATATCGAAGACCAGCGCCTTGCGCTTGCCGTTGACATCGGCGCCGTAAAACAGGATCTGTCCGCCCGAAAGCGATGTCTGCTCGATCTTGAAGCCGAGTGGCAGCGAGGCCGTCGAATTCACCGGCGCGTCGGAGGGAACACCGGAAGAGCCTGCGGACGCTGTAGTCTGCGAAGGTTCCGTACGCGTCACCTTGTAGACAACAGCGCCGAAGACCGCCATAAGGCTCACGAACATGATGGCGCCCGAGACGATCTGCAGGCGAACCATCTTGCGCCGGACACTTTCCATAGCCGGATCAAGGGGCTTTTCTTCCTGCTCATCGTCGGCTGGCTCGAATTTCGTCATCTATGGCGTCCCGTTCTAAAAAATACGTCGGAGAAGAAGCGTCTTGAGCGACCCCTTTAAACAAGCAGATGACAATAGAAAAGTCCTGACCGCCGATGAGACAGCCGAAGGCCGCCTCGACGCCTGGCTGACCGCGCAGGTCGGCGAGGAGTTTTCCCGCAGCCGCATCAAGGCGCTGATCAAGGATGGGCAGGTCTTTTTGAAGGGCGCACCGATTACCGATCCCCAAAAGAAGGTGCGAGCCGGCGACAGCTACGAGATCATCCTGCCTGAACCGGAAGACCCGGCGCCGAAGGGGGAGGACATTCCGCTCGATATCCTCTACGAGGATGAAGACGTCATCGTCATCTCCAAGCCGGCTGGTCTCGTCGTCCATCCGGGTCCCGGCAACTGGACCGGTACGCTCGTCAATGCGCTGATCTACCATTGCGGCGACACCCTCTCCGGCATCGGCGGCGTACGCCGCCCCGGTATCGTGCACCGCCTCGACAAGGATACGACCGGCGTCATGGTCGTCGCCAAGAACGATATGGCTCACCGCCACCTCTCGCTGCAGTTTGCCGACCACGGCCGCACCATGCCGCTGGAACGCGCCTATCAGGCGATCGTCTGGGGCCGTCCGCGCTCACTCTCGGGCACGATCGACGCACCGCTAGGCCGTGACACCGGAGACCGTACCCGACGTGCCGTCAAGCGCCCGGACAACGAGAACGCCGACGAGGCGATCACCCATTACCAGGTGCTGGAGCGTTTCCATGAAAGCCCGGATGCGAGCGCGCTCGCCTCGCTCGTCGAATGTCACCTGGAAACGGGCCGCACGCACCAGATCCGCGTCCACATGGCTCATATCGGCCATCCGCTATTGGGTGATACCGTCTACGGCGCCGGCTTCAAGACCAAGGCCAATCTTCTGCCCGACGAGGCCCGCAAGATCGTCAAGGCTTTCGGCCGCCAGGCGCTGCACGCCTTCATGCTGCAATTCGAGCATCCGCGCACTGGCGAGGTGATGCACTTCGAGGTGCCGCTGCCGGATGATATGGTGGAACTCGCCGACGCCCTGCGCGCATAAGAAATGCCGCTGCTATCTCTTGGCGCCGGCACCCAGGACCCGATGCGTGGCATTGTCGAGAGCGTGGCTGGTGTCACGCCCGTCCTGCGCCAATCCCCTTGCGGTATTTCCGCAGGATGAAAGGGCGGCCGAAAGCGTGAGCAGCAGAAGGGCGGCAAGGGCTGGTCTGATCATCTGTTTCCCCTCATGGAATCGGCGGGCGAGAGTGCTACCGTCACTGGAAAAATGCAGCAGTTGTCCGTAAAATCAATGCCTCCAGCCGCCACTGGCAGAGGCCGGATAACGCCCTCGTGAACGCCGAGACGACCTTGAATCCCTGTTTCGCCATACTTATCTGTACATAGACTTATTGCGGGCTTGGAGAGAGCCGCATGTCCCGGTTTGCCTTTAACGCAAGGGCGCGTTCCATCGGGAACCGGAATCCATATAAGGAGGGTGCATTATGGCCCGAAATAACTTGCCGTCCATTACCGCCGGCGAAGCCGGTCTCAATCGTTACCTCGACGAAATCCGTAAATTCCCGATGCTGGAGCCGCAGGAAGAGTACATGCTCGCCAAGCGTTACTCCGAGCACGGAGATCGCGACGCGGCACACAGGCTCGTCACCAGCCACCTTCGCCTCGTTGCGAAGATCGCCATGGGCTATCGCGGCTACGGCCTGCCGATCGGCGAAGTCGTGTCCGAAGGTAACGTCGGCCTCATGCAGGCCGTTAAGAAGTTCGATCCGGAACGCGGTTTCCGCCTTGCCACCTATGCTATGTGGTGGATCAAGGCCTCGATCCAGGAATATATCCTGCGCTCGTGGTCTCTGGTGAAGATGGGCACGACCGCCAACCAGAAGCGTCTGTTCTTCAATCTGCGTCGCCTGAAGGGCCGTATCCAGGCCATTGATGAAGGTGATCTGAAGCCAGAACATGTGACCGAGATCGCCACCAAGCTGAACGTCTCCGAGGAAGAGGTCATTTCGATGAACCGCCGCCTGTCCGGCGACGCTTCGCTGAATGCTCCGATCAAGGCTTCTGAAGGCGACAGCGGCCAGTGGCAGGATTGGCTCGTGGATGACCATGAGAGCCAGGAAGACGTGCTGATCGAGCAGGATGAACTCGATACGCGCCGCCGCATGCTGTCCAAGGCCATGAGCGTGCTGAACGACCGTGAACGCCGCATCTTCGAGGCACGCCGGCTTGCTGAAGATCCGGTAACGCTGGAAGACCTTTCGTCCGAGTTCGACATCAGCCGCGAGCGTGTCCGTCAGATCGAAGTCCGCGCCTTTGAGAAGGTGCAGGATGCGGTCCGCAAGGAAGCGCTTGAACGCGCCAAGGCAGTGCGTGTGGTCGAAGCCACCGCATAAGCCGGTTGTCTTTATGATATGAAAAAGGCGGGTCCTTGCGGCCCGCCTTTTGCTTTGCACGATTTTGATGCGCCAGGGAAGCGCCGGCCTTATTTACTGGCTGGTCGAAAGGTCCCCGAGGGCCGTCCATTCCTTGATCGCCGAGGTAAAGGCAGTTCCTCCGGTGGCGCCCTTCTGCATAGTCAGCAGCGCCCGGCGGCCATTGCGATAGGTGATCGGAATGTCGATCCAGTCGCGAGTGCCGAGCAGGTCCAGATTGGCCTTGCGCGCATCCGGATAGTCGTTGAGCGCGATCATGTGGAAATCGTCGGTGATCTTGGCCGGCACTGCAATCAGCGGATCGCCGCGATCCTGCTCCGTGCGCTTCATCGAGATACGCTGAACGCTGTCGATGCTGCCGCCCTCGAAATTCGGCGGAACGGAAAAGACGATCTCGACGAGATGGCTTGCCGGCAGCGACGGATCGGAATTGCGCTTGAAGGTCAGGAGCGCTGAGAGGTTGCGCTCCGGCACGGTGACGTTACCCTGCACGGTGGCTTCCTGGCGGCCGTCCTGCCCGGCTTCATGCTGCATCGTCCAGACAACCGAACCCTCGATTGCGGTCGGCGAGCTTTCGCCGATCCGCTCCTCGTAGAGGAACATCTTTTCCGTAGCGCCAACAGGCACATTCTGCGCCGGTGCGGCCGCGGGGCCGTTCGGCGTCAAGTTTTCGGCAGGCGCTGCATCGGACTGGACGCTCGGTGTGCTGGTATCGGCTGCCGCGACATTCTGCTCGGCGACCGACTTGCCTTCTGCCGTCGGCGTGCCCGGCACTGCCGCAGCGCCGTTATCGACTTCTGTCCCATCGGCGAGCAGCCGCTGGGTGAACTTGGTATTGGCGGCTGAACCGTCCAACGAGGCAACTTGCTGGTTGGGTCGCGTCGGCAGTGTCGCAGCACTCGGATTTGCCGGCGGGGTCGTGGCCGGCGTGCTGCTCTGCTGTGCCGGAGGCGTTGTCGTCGACGTGGCCGTCTCGTTGCGCACAGCCTGTGACGGTGCGGAGCTGACGAGGCCGTCCACCATTTCCATCACCGCATCGCGGTTCATCCAGCCGGCATAGGCGCCACCACCGATAATGCCCAGCGTGACGAGGATCGCCAGAATGGTGCCGATGCCGAAGCGTCGGCGCTTGGGCTCCATGCGGAAGCTCTTGCCCTGCATCTTGGAAGCGACGATCTGGTCCAGATCCATCGGCGGGTTGCCGTCGTCGTCATCGGCAACAGCATTGCGTCGGTCGTAGCCGCGCAGCGCACGCGCCTCACGCCAGTCTTCGCTGGGGGCGGCGGGTGTGGGAGTCGCGGAGCCTGAACCATTGCCGGCATGCACTTCCGCAAAGATATCGACATCGTCGAAATGCGCGGAAGTCGGTGTTTTCTTGTCCGTGCCAGCCTCGATCGGTGGCAGGTCGTCGAAAGCGGCCGCTTCCCAGGAGAGATTCTCCTTGGCAGCCGGCATGACGGCCGGCGATGCGCTATTGCCGAGCGTCGAGATGACCTCATCGAAAGCGCGCGCCGAAGCATCGGCGGGAACGGCGGGAACCGCCTCTGCATAGGACTCGAGCTCTTCGCGCGCCCACTCTGTCTCGGCTTCCTGCGGCGCAGGGGCCGGCGTTTCGGCAGCCGGTTCGGACCACATGCGATCGAAATGCGCCGCCGCATCTGCAGCAAGCGGTTCCTCGCGTGCATGCTCGACGAATTCCTCGACTTGCGGCTGCGATTGCGGCTCGAAATTGGCCATCGGCTCGACGAGCCGATTGGACGCACGGTCTATGCCGCGCGGAGCCGGCTGATGAACCTCCTCGTGCTGAAGCTCTTCTTCCACCTCATGGGCGGTTTCAGCTACCGGCTCGGCAGCGACCTCATCCAGCCGCGGCTCTTCCGGATAATGCTCTTCTACAAGCTCAGGAAGCTGCTCGGGCTCGGCATGAACCTGCGCCTGCTCCGGCGCACGCCATTCTTCGGCAGGCGTCTCTTCCTCATGAGGCGGATGCCACTCGGCATGCTCGGGCACCACCTCTTCGGCGGAAGCGGCAGCCTGAACGACCTCTTCCGGCTCGGCAGGCTGMTGCTCGTTGACAGGATGTTCTGCTTCCTGCTGCTCAGGGCTTTCAGGGACAGGGGCCTCAGCAGCAGGCGCCGCCTCTGCGACAGGCTCCTGCTCTAGAGCAGGCTCTTGATGGACCTCGGGGGCCGAAGCGGCCGCAACCGGCTCCTCGACATCAGTGGCCTCTGCATGCTCGGTCTCGACTTCACGGATTGCGGCCTCAAGCTTATCAAGCTGACGTTGCAGCATGGCTTCCGGCGGACGCGGCTTCATGTTCTCGAGCTGCCGCTGCACAGCGCCGCGCGCACGCTCGTAGACCTTCACCCGCATTTCGGGCGTATTTTCAGACAGGCCGTCGACTGCCCGCCGAATAACTGCAATAAAATCCGCCATCAGTACTTTCTCAAGAAGTCCGGCACACTCCCGAACGGTCGCCCTAAGTGACCCGCGACATTAATCCTCAAACGGATCGGTCACAAGTATGGTGTCGTCACGCTCAGGGCTTGTGGAAAGAAGCGCGACGGGCGCACCGATCAGCTCTTCGACCTGGCGAACATACTTGATCGCCTGCGCCGGCAGATCGGCCCAGCTGCGGGCGCCAACCGTCGATCCCTTCCAGCCTTCCAGCGTGATGTAAATCGGCTCGACTCGAGCTTGCGCCGCCTGGCTTGCCGGAAGATGGTCGATCTGTTCGCCATCGAGCATATAGCCGACGCAGATCTTCAATTCATCGAGGCCGTCGAGCACATCAAGCTTGGTGAGCGCGATGCCACTGATGCCATTGGTCGCGACCGACTGGCGCACGAGTGCGGCGTCGAACCAGCCGCAACGGCGCTTACGGCCCGTTACCGTGCCGAATTCATGACCTTTCTCGCCGAGGAACTGACCGATCTCATCCGTCAACTCGGTCGGGAACGGACCTTCGCCGACTCGCGTCGTATAGGCCTTGGTGATGCCGAGGATATAGCCGAGCGAACCCGGACCCATGCCCGAACCGGCAGCGGCCTGGCCGGCCACCGTGTTGGACGAGGTCACGAAGGGATAGGTGCCATGATCGATATCGAGCAGGCTGCCCTGCGCACCTTCGAAAAGGATGCGGGCGCCCTTGCGGCGTTCCTTGTCGAGGAACAGCCAGACTGTATCGCGGAAGGGCAGCACACGGTCGGCGATCGAGGTCAGCTCATCCATGATCGTCTGGTGGCTGACTTCGGCAACACCGAGGCCGCGGCGAAGCGCGTTGTGATGGGTCAGGATGCGATCGACCTTGCCCGGCAGGGCTTCAAGGTCCGCAAGGTCCATGACGCGGATGGCGCGGCGGCCGACCTTGTCTTCATAGGCCGGGCCGATGCCGCGCCGCGTCGTGCCGATCTTGGTGCCGCTGTTGGAAGCTGCATCTTCGCGGAAAGCGTCCAGTTCGCGGTGCAGGGAAAGAATGAGGGTCGCGTTGTCGGCGATACGCAGGTTTTCCGGCGTGACCTTCACGCCCTGGGCTTCCAGCCGGCCGATCTCCGCAATCAGCGCATGCGGATCGACGACGACGCCGTTGCCGATGACGGCCATCTTGCCCGGGCGCACCACGCCGGATGGCAAGAGCGAGAGCTTGTAACTCGTGCCGTCGATGACGAGAGTATGACCGGCATTGTGTCCGCCCTGATAGCGCACAACGATATCCGCACGTTCCGAAAGCCAATCGACAATCTTGCCTTTGCCTTCGTCACCCCATTGCGAACCGACCACGACTACGTTCGTCATCAAACTCTTCCTGTTACCGGCGGAGAACCGCACACCTGCTCAAACCCGCGCATCTATAAAGCTTTGTTTTTGGGAAAGCGACCCTGTTGTCACAGCAGATTCGGCTTTTTACGTGACAAATCAGCCGTCAGCAGGCTAAGCCCGATCGAAAAAGCCTCCCAGAGACGGCAAGACGGGAAGATCAGCCTTTGCAAGCTACAGCCTATATCTGCCTCGTCATTGCAACTCTCTGCTGGGGCGGCAATGCCGTTGCAGGCAAGCTGGCGCTCGGCCATGTCAGCCCGATGATGCTGACCTTCCTGCGCTGGTTCCTGGCCGTCATGCTGATCGCCGCCGTCTCGCTGCCGCAGTTGAAGAAGGACTGGCCGGTCGTGCGCAAAAACCTGCCCCTGCTCTTCTTCTACGGCGTCATCGGCTATACGATCTTCAACGCCATGCTCTATTCGGCCGTGCAATACACGACTGTGATCAATGTCGCCATCGAGCAGGCCGGCATTCCCATGCTGATCTTTCTCTTGAATTTCGCCTTTTTCCGAACCGGTGTTTCGCTGGCGCAGGTCGTCGGCTTCGGCATGACGCTTATCGGCGTGGGGCTGACGGCAGCCCACGGCGATCTCGCGACGCTCCTGCGGCTCAACCTGAACCGCGGCGACGGCCTGATGCTGATCGCGGTGGCGGCCTATTCCGTCTATACGATCTTTCTGCGCTGGAAGCCCATCGTCGACTGGCGCACGCTGATGGCGATCCCGGCACTCGGTGCGGCCCTGACTGCCCTGCCGCTGCTCTTGTGGGAGGCCTCCCGCGGCGCGGCTCAATGGCCCGATGGACAAGGCTGGGCGATTGCCTTCTATACGGCAATCTTCGCCTCTCTGCTGGCGCAGATACTTTATATCAGAGGCGTCGAGGAAATCGGCGCCAATCGCGCCGGCCTGTTCATCAACCTCGTCCCGGTTTTCGGTACGCTGCTGTCCGTCGCCCTGCTCGGTGAAACGCTGCAGCTTTTCCATATGATTGCGCTGGCGCTGACGCTCGGCGGCATCGCCATCGCCGAAAAGGGACGGCCGAAGTCGGCTGCGCCCACCGTGCCGGCTTCGCCTGTCGACTAACCAAGCTCCAGCGTCGTCACGCCAAAGACGTTCTTCAGCGGGATTTCCGGCGCCGGACCGCGATACATGCGCGCGGTCTCCATGACCGGCTCAAGCCCCGCGCTTTCGGCAAGCGCAATCGCCTCGGCATTGGCGGCGGGGATATCAATATAGATCGACGCACCGTGCGCCTGGGGAATGAGGCCGGCCAGAAGGGCGGCAGCGCTGTCCGCCTCAGCGGCGAAAAGCGGGCCGATCTTGTAACCCTCATAACAGCGGCGGATCGTGCCGTAACCGCGGATCTTGCCGCTCTTGCGCACGACAACAGAACTTCGCCCCTTGCGGCCCGTGCACCAGGCAGAAAGGAAAGCCGGACGGGGCTGCGGGAAAATGCCGCTGTCGTAGCGCTGCAGGCCTTCGAGCCGCGCATCCGGAACCGGTTGTGCGACGAGCGAGGATTGCGGCACGGATGACGGCACGCCGCCATAGCGGATCGTGTTGTAGGCAACCTCGAAACCGGCCTTCCGATAGGCTGCCTGCTGCGCAGCAACCCCGTCGAGACCGATCGTACGGTTTCCCGCAGAAGCGATGCCCGCGTTCCAGATCGCCTTGCCGAAACCTCGGCCGCGGAAGTCGGGGTGGACAATGTAGAGGCCGAGGAAGGCGAAGTTGTCGCCATATTTGACGACAGAGATAGAGCCGACCGGCACCTCACCGATGGCGCCAACGAAAAATCCGGAAGGATCGGCTTCATGGAATGCGATCGCATCATCGAGGCCGGGATTCCAGCCCTCCTGGCGTGCCCATTCCAGCGCAAGCTCCAGTTCGCCGGGCCGCATGGAACGAACGACAAATTCCGAATTCATGCAACCTTCCCAGATTGAAATCAGCAAGTCCATTCGGTGATGCACCAAGCAATCGTCAAGTCGATTGTCAGTGCGCTCGGACCGGTGATGATGAACTCGCGTTCACGGCTTGAACGATGCGTATCGTCGTTTTGAAATGCAATGCAAAAGAACTTCGATCTCGCCTTACCATGAAACAATGCAATTGCAATCTCAAGAAAATTACTGCGCCCGCAGGATCCTTCCGGCGGGCGCAAATCGAAAGACGGCAGTATCCAATATTTAAGTGTTAACGCAGAAACGGACCCAGCGCTTCGGCAGCACCGATGGTCTGGGCAGCCTGGCTGAGAACGCTGTCGAAAACGAAGCCGACGACGACAGTCAATTGGTGCGAATAGGCCTTCAGCTTATATCCTTCGCTGTCGACCTGTGCCGGAGCACGCAGAGCGAAGGGCATGTTCGGACGAACGAAGCCGGCGCTCGTCGTCAACGGCTCCTCAGGCAGATGGCCGATGGCCGAGGTGTACATGAGATCGCGACCGAAGCCACCAGGGCCAAAGGCAAAAGCCGGCTGGCTTGCAGCCGATACGGTGATTGCGAGCGTCGCGGCGAGAAGAAGTCTGCTCATCTTGAAGTCCCCGTTTTCCAGTCGGCCCGACGATTTCCGCCTGGCCGCAGCGCCGGTCGCATCTGTCCATGCCCGGCCGCTTTCATGAGGGTCACTCTACATGTCGGTATTTGCAGGCCTTTTAAGCCGATCCGTACAATTTTATTGAAACGCGATTTTTTAGACTGTCGCTCTTCAGGCGGAAAACAATCTTTACCATACGCCTTGACCGTATCTTCGCATCCTTACTTCTAAGGTGCCCCAAAACAAAACAGGGCCGAAAACAATGCACGAAGTTCCAGTCAAATCCAGGATTATCCAGAACGTCTATTTCAGCCAGGAAGACGGGCGCCTGCGCATCTGCTTCCGCAACGGTGAAGAGCGTCTGTTCGAAGGCGTGCCGGTCGATGACGTCAATACCATGGTGGCCGCGCCCTCGCCGGGCCAGTACTATATCGACCAGATCAGAAAACGTTATCGTCGTATCGCGGCTTAAGGCGCGTCGATACTTTCACCGGCGCGGCTTTAAATCGATTGCCCCATGCTCCGGATGAGATCGATTGCCACATTGGTCCGAGCCTTATAAATGATGACTTCCGTTGTCCGAGGTCTCGCGAACTGACGATGCAGTCGTCCGATCAGAATATGAAACTAGCGCCGCAGCCGCGAAGAGGCCGCGCCGTCATGTGGCTTCTGATCATTCTCTCCTTTTCAATTGTCGCCGCCACTGTGCTGCTGTCGAATGACATGCGTCACCTGAAGTCGCTGGCTCACTACTTCGGCATAGAACTTTTCCCGCCGGAGGCACCCCCGCCTCCCCCGCCGCCTAAGGTTTTCCGCCGAACCGAACCAGTCAGCATCAAGATCGCGCCGCGAATGTTCGACCCGCCGCAGCCGGCTCTTGCGAGCGTTTTTCTGCGGACCTGGCGCATTTCCGGTCCGGCCATGTGCGAGGCGCTGCGTTCTGCCGGCGTCCAAACAAGTGATTGGACGGCGACCGCCTTCAATTCCGATACGTTCGAATGCTCGTACGAACAGATTTTCAAGAAAGAGAAGGAGCACATCGCCAGCTCGCTCTTCCTCGTCGTTCGCGGCAACGGCAATGGCACGATATCAAGCATGCGGGTGAAACTCGTCGGCCCGGCAACCAACAATGACGGGCAGCTCGACGCTGGCACAATGCGCATCTTCGAAACCATGCTCACGCAGCCGGCGTGGCTGGATTTCCATGATGCGCTGGCAGCAATCCGTAATCTCAGGGATGTGAAGGACGAAGGCTTCGGCTCGCTGATCAACTTCACCCAGGAACATTCGCGTCCGGGCAGCTTCAATTTCACGCTCCTGCTTCAGGAGACCTCCCCCCAACAGCGCCGCACGAAGGATTATTTTTCCGCGAAGACCTGGCTGCCTGCGCCCGATCCCTCCTGGCTGGTGCCGGAACTCATCTTCTGGCGACGCGCCTGATCACTTCGCGCTGGCAACAAGCTGCGGCCTTGACGTGTCGTTGAGCACGCCGGCAAGATCCTGACCGTCCCGTCTGCAACTGACCATGAACAGCTTCGGCGCCAATTCCTTGCGGCTGCATTCGATGAAACTGCGGCGCAAGGCAGTCCGCAGCGCGCCCGCTGCATTCTGGCCGCAGGCAAGACGGCGCCCCTGCACATCGACACAGAGCGCCTGCGGGGCGATGCGCGATACACCAGCAATGACGAACGTGTCGCCATTAAGGGAAAAGGTCGCATTGTCGATGACCTTCAGGGACCGACCGGCGGAGAATTTGAAGGGATAGCGGTCGGGCTCGCGGTCATAGGGCTGATGGCCCGGATCGATATGAACCGGTACAGAGGTCCAGATCGCTCCACTTTCCGCATCCATCCGCGGCGTCGCATCGACCGGAGAGGCAATCAGATAGGAGGCAAAAGCCATCGCACCCGCCACGGCCACAAGCGCGCCGCAGACGCGGCCGAAAAGAATGAGCAGCTCTGCAATCACTCGCAAGAAATCACCGTGCCTGAGGCTAGATAGAACGTTTTTTGAACGCTCACCGGCGGACGATGGTTCCGTGAAGGGCGCGCTCCATTTTCCATAGTGCGCCCGGCCTAATTTAGGGCGTCAAACTTCAGACGCATTTAACTCAAAATAGGTGCAGCCAAACTCTTTCGATCCTTGACTTGAATCGACCAGGGATTAGCTTTGACGCTGTCTTGAACCGCTCGTCGGATCCAGCAGCCACCTCTCTCGCGCGAAACACATCGGGGAGTACCGCATGGAAACTAGACTGCAGTCCAAACTCATTGAAGCGATTGATTATAAGCGCGAAACTCGACACCTCACGCTCTATCTGACCAACGGCCAACGCCGTCATTACGAAGATGTCCCCGAAGGCATCGTCGTCGGACTTGCCGCAGCAGCTTCTCCTGGCGACTTCTACATGAGCCAGATCCGGGGCCGCTTCCGCACTACCTGAAAAATACGGCACGCACCCAAGGCGTGCCGTGTCGGTGCACTAGGAACCAACCTAAATTGTTCACCGATTGGACCRTTCATACCGAGATCGGCCTCGCATCCCTCCATCGACTAGACTTCAGCCTCAAATCTCAGCCGGCCACACTTCGCGATTTGTCGTCGTGGCCGTTTGATGCAAGAAGGCGTCCCGTATCGGCAGCGCTCGAGGGATAGCCGAGCGCAAAGCCCTGCAGGCTGTCGCAGCCGAGCCATGACAGCGTCACGGCATGAGCCTCGGTTTCCACCCCTTCGGCGATTACTTCGACATCGAGAGCCTTGGCGATCTCGACGATCGATCCGACCACGCGCCTCTGCTCGGCCGATTCCACGACATCTGTAACGAGCTGGCGGTCGATCTTCAGCCGTTTCGGTTTCAGCCGCACAAGACCGATGAGCGAAGCATGGCCGGAACCGAAATCGTCGATCTCGATATCGATGCCCATTTGCTTGATGAGGTCGATATTGGCGAGGAACTTATCATCGCAATCGTCGAGGAAGATCGTTTCCACCAGCTCGAAGACGATGGCGCCCGGCGGAATGGCAAGCCGGCGCAACTTGTCCAGCAGAGCTGGATCGGCAAGACGCGCAGGAGAAATATTCACGGCGATGCGAGGTACGCTGCAGCCCATAGCCTGCCAGACAACGCGATCTTCGAGCGCACGCTGCAGGATCGCGGCATCGATCTCTGCCGAAAGCCCATACTCATCCGCAATGCGGAGGAAGACGCTCGGCGCCAGCAAACCCTTTTCCGGATGGTTCCAGCGTGCCAGCGCTTCCAGCCCGGTGATCTCGCGAGTGCGCGCATCGAGCTGAACCTGATAGTAGGGAACGATCTGGCCCTGCTCCAGAGCTTGGGCGAGCTCCTCGGCGAGGCGGCGTTTGCCGCGCAGGTCTTCCTGAAGCTGTCGGCTGAAGAATTCGATGCGGTTGCGGCCGAGCTTTTTCGCCTGATAAAGCGCCAGATCCGATTCGGCGAGCAAATTGCGCGCCCGCCTGTTGCTGCTCCAGGATACCCCGATCGACGCACCGGATTGCAGCATCTCCTGCCCAAAACGAATTTTCTTCCGCAATCGCCGCTGCACATCCTCGACAATCGCTTTCAGTTCGGCGAGGCCGGCGAAGTTGATCAGAACGATGACGAATTCGTCGCCGCCGACACGCGCGGCCATGCCACTTGCAGGAATGGCAGCTGCAATTCTGAGCGATGCCGCGCGCAACACGGCATCGCCAGCCGTGTGACCATGGCTGTCATTGATCTGCTTGAACTGGTCGAGATCGAGGTGCAGAACGGCAAGCATGGATACGCCCCTGTCGGTCGGCAGTTCGGCAAGCCGCTTGTCGAGCAGACGCCGGTTCGGCATGCCGGTCAGGTAGTCACGGTCGGCTACATGCTCGATCCGCGCATTGCTTTCCTCAAGTGCGAGCGCCCGGGCCTCGGCCACTATCTTCTGCTTGCCGAGTTCGGCATTGAGCAGCACGTCGGAGGTCACGTCCCATTCCGCGCCGATGAAGGACGGGGCCCCCCCCTCATCGACATAAAAATGCGCCCGCGACCTCAGATGGCGGATCTCACCGCTCGGCAGGATGATGCGAAACTGGGAATTATAGGCGCCACGGGCGGCAACCGCTTTTTCGAAGTCTTGCTCGGCCCGTTCCCTATCCTCTGGATGCAGGGCATTCGACCAGATCCAGGTCGGCACCTCCCGGTTTGTCTGACCGGTTCCGTAGAGGCGGTGCATCTGCGCATCCCAGAGAATGGCATTCTTATTGATACTGTGCTCCCACACACCGATCTGCGAAGCGTCCAGCGCAAGCTCCAGTCTCCGGAGAAGATCCTGGAACTCTCGCTCGGATCGCGTTGGTTTATTCTCGGGCAATTCGGTTTCAGCCTCGAAGCCTGCAAAAACTCTAATATAGTCGCAAGCCCTCATTAATGAAGCCTTTTTGTAAGTACCGAACTAGTTACTAGGTGAACTGTTCGTTACGACTGCCTCCTTTTCGATCAGTATTGCTTTAGCCAGACAATTTCTTCAATTAGTGATTGTGACGGGGCGAATTCTTGGCAATCTGGCGGAAGTCCGCCGCACCCTCGATCACCGCACCGTCCGAAAGCTGTGTGACCGAACTGCGGTATAGGCGCTGCCAGGGCGTCGCATCGGCCGGCACAGGCGGAATTCCGTCCCCCTTGCGCCGCTCGATTTCGGCATCGTCGACGAGCATGTCGCAGCGCCCCTGGTTGAAATCGATGCGGACGATGTCACCCGTCCGCAGCCAGGCAAGCCCACCGCCGGCAGCACTTTCGGGCGAAGCATTGAGGATCGAGGGGCTGTCCGACGTGCCGGACTGGCGCCCGTCGCCGATCGTCGGCAGACTCTTGATGCCGCGCTTCAGGATATGATCCGGCGGCTGCATGTTAACGACCTCCGCCGAGCCCGGCCAGCCGAGCGGACCGGCGCCGCGGATGGCAAGGATCGTGTTCTCGTCGATACCGAGGCCCGGATCGTTGATGCGCTTGTGGTAGTCTTCCGAGCCATCGAAAACGACAGCCTTGCCTTCAAAGACGCCTTCGCGGCCTGGCTCCTGCAGGTATCGCTTGCGGAAGTCCTCGGAGACGACGCTCATCTTCATGATGGCGAAATCGAAGAGATTGCCCTTGAGCACGAGGAAGCCGGCGCGTTCCTTCAGGGGCTCGTCATAGGGCTTGATGACATCGCGGTCACGCGCCTCACGCCCTCTCAGATTGTCAGCCATGGTCCTGCCGGTGACGGTGCGACAGTCACCGTCGAGCTTGCCGGCCTGCAGCAATTCCCACATTACCGCGGGGGTGCCACCGGCACGGTGGAACTTCTCGCCGAGATAGGCACCTGCCGGCTGCACATTCGCCAGTAGTGGAATGTCGAAACCATGGACCTGCCAATCCTCGGGATATAGCTCGACTCCTGCATGTTTCGCCATGGCGGCAAGATGCGGCTGGGCGTTGGTCGAGCCGCCGATGGCCGAATTGGTCTTGATGGCATTGAGGAAGGCTTCGCGCGTCAGGATATCCGACGGCTTCAGGTCTTCGAGTACGATTTCGACGGCGCGCCGGCCCGTGCGATAGGCCATCTGGCCACGCTCGCGATAGGCAGCCGGGATATTGCCGCAGCCCGTCAGCGACAGGCCGAGCGCTTCGGCCAGTGCATTCATGGTCGAGGCCGTGCCCATCGTGTTGCAATGACCGATGGAGGGTGCCGAATCGAGCGCCGTTTGCAGGAATTCCTCTTCATCGATCTCGCCTGCCGCCAGCTTCCGGCGCGACTGCCAGATCGCCATGCCGGAACCGGCGAGCTTGCCTTCGTGCCAGCCGTCGAGCATCGGCCCGCCCGAGAGAACGATCGCCGGAATATCGACCGTCGACGCCGCCATGATCGCCGACGGCGTGGTCTTGTCACAGCCGGTCGTCAGTACGACGCCATCGAGCGGATAGCCGTAGAGGATTTCAACGAGGCCGAGATAGGCAAGGTTGCGATCAAGTGCTGCCGTCGGGCGCTTGCAGTTCTCGAAGATAGGATGCGTCGGAAACTCGATCGGGATGCCGCCCGCATCGCGGATGCCGTCACGCACGCGCTTGGCAAGCTCGATATGGACGCGATTGCAGGGCGTCAGATCGCTGCCGCTCTGGGCAATACCGATAACAGGCTTGCCGGACCGCAGCTCCTCCGGCGTCACACCATAGTTCATGAAGCGCTCCAGATAGAGCGCCGTCATGTCGATATGATCAGGATTGTCGAACCAGTCCTGTGAGCGCAGGCGGCGCTTGCCGGTCTTGCTGTCGGTCATTTCTTCCCTCCCATTCGGGCATTCGTATCTTCGAGATGGAGCAGCAAGGCACTGTGATCCGTCTCGCCGTTGCCTTTGCCAACAAATTCTGTGAATTCGGCATGCACCGCTTCTGTCAGCGGCAAGGTCAAAGACAGCGTCTTTGCCATCGCCATGACGGCGTCGAGGTCCTTCAACTGATTGGCCGAAGAACCGCCCGGTGCAAATTGCCGGTCGATCATGCGCTTGCCGTGGATCTCCAATATGCGACTGTCCGCAAAGCCGCCACGCACGGCATCCCGGAAGGCCGCCGGCGAACCCCCGCCCGCCTCGATCAGCATCATCGCCTCGGCAACGGCGCCGATCGTCACGGCCACGATCTGCTGGTTTGCGAGTTTGGCAAGCTGCCCTGATCCACTTGGCCCGACATGTGTAGCACGCCCCATTGGCGCGAAAACTTCGGCGAGTTCGGCAATGACCGCAGCATCCCCGCCCGCCATGATGGCAAGAGTACCGGCCGCCGCGCCGACCGTGCCGCCCGAAACCGGCGCGTCGATGTGACGGATGCCGCGCGCGGACAGTTTTTCCGCATGCTCCCGTGCAAAAGGCGGGGCGATGGAACTCATGTCGAAGATAGCCGCGCCCGGTCTCATGGCGTCGGCAACGCCCAGATCGAACAGAACCTGCCCGACGGCCTGTGCATTTGTCAGCATGCAGATGACGACATCGGCTGAAGAAACGGCTTCAGCTGGGGATGCGGCGATATCGGCACCATCTGCGGAAAGAGCCTCAGCCTTGGCGCGATCACGGTTCCAGACGGTGACGGCAAAGCCTGCGCCAAGCAGGCGCCGCACCATCGGCGCTCCCATGAGCCCAGTGCCGAGAAAGGCAATCTTCGGCTTTCCAGTGTTTCCCGATGCGTGTGTCATCCAGCCCTCCCGAACCGTTGCCTGCCTTTGATACCCCCCTTACCTCAGCATGCAACCGTTTTGATGGACGTAACGCATTTTTGTCGCATCCCGCGACATCGCCCCTAAAATCGAATTCGATCGAGTGTACTTCACCTTAAAAACGAAACGGGCGAGGACCGAAGTCCCCGCCCGGTTTACCCGACAAAGGAGAGGTTATTCYGCAGCGACGCTCATATGGTCGTCCTTGTCCTGCGGATGATTGTCGTTGTGCTGGACGAGCGGACGGTTGCCCGTCATCCGGCGCAGGAGCACGTAGAACACCGGCGTCATGAAGATGCCGAAGAAGGTGACGCCAATCATGCCCGAGAACACCGCGACACCCATGGCGGCGCGCATTTCCGAACCCGCGCCGGTCGAGGTGACGAGCGGCACGACGCCCATGATGAAGGCCATGGAGGTCATGAGGATCGGCCGAAGACGCATGCGGCTGGCCTCGATCGCGGCTTCACGCGGCGTCCTGCCTTCGAACTCCAGTTCGCGGGCAAATTCCACGATGAGGATCGCGTTCTTGGCCGATAGACCGACAAGCACCACTAGGCCGATCTGCGTGAAGATGTTGTTATCTCCACCGGTGAGCCAGACGCCGGTCAAGGCGGCTAGAACACCCATCGGCACGATCATGATGATCGCAAGCGGCAGTGTCAGGCTTTCATACTGGGCAGCGAGCACCAGGAAGACGAGCAGCAGGGCGAGCGGGAAGACGACGATGCTGGAGTTACCGGCAAGGATCTGCTGATAGGTCAGATCCGTCCACTCGAACTCGATGCCCGCAGGCAGCGTCTCGTCCAGGATCTTCTCGATCGCTGCCTGCGCCTGCCCGGACGAGAAGCCCGGTGCCGGACCGCCGTTGATATCGGCAGCGAGGAAGCCGTTATAGCGGTTGGCACGCTCCGGACCGGTGCTTGCATCCACCTTCAGGAGAGCTGCAAGCGGGATCATCTGGCCCGATGCCGAGCGGACCTTCAACTGGCCGATATCTTCCGGCTGGGCGCGGAACTTTGCATCGGCCTGCACGCGGACGCTGTAGGTGCGACCGAAGGCGTTGAAGTCATTCACATAGAGCGAACCGAGATAGATCTGCAGCGTCTGGAAGACGTCGGTGACGGAGACTCCGAGCTGCTCGGCCTTGGCGCGGTCGAGGTCGGCATAGAGCTGCGGCACGTTAATCTGGAAGCTGGAGAACAGCCCCGCAAGTTCCGGCGTCTGATAGGCCTTGGCAAGCACCGCCTTCGTGGCTTCATCAAGCGCCTGGTTGCCCAGACCCGCACGATCCTCGATCTGCAGCTTGAAACCGCCCGTCGTGCCGAGGCCGTTGACCGGCGGCGGCGGGAACATGGCGATGAAGGCATCCTGGATGACGCCGAACTTCTGGTTCAGGGCCATCGCGATCGCCCCGCCCGAAAGGTCGGGCGTCTTGCGCTCATCGAAATCCTTCAGCGTCACGAAGACGATGCCGGCATTGGACGAGTTGGTGAAGCCGTTGATCGACAGGCCCGGGAAGGCGATGGCGTTGGCAACACCCGGCTGGGCCAGGGCGATATCGGTCATGCGCTTGATAACGTCTTCCGTGCGGTCGAGGCTTGCGGCATCCGGCAACTGGGCAAAGCCGATCAGATACTGCTTGTCCTGCGACGGCACGAAGCCGCCCGGAACCGTATTGAAGATACTGTAGGTCGCACCAACAAGCACAAGATAGATCACCATGACGATGCTCTTGCGCGATACCAGACCGCCGACGCCCTTGCCGTAATAGTTCGAACCGGCACCGAAGGCGCGGTTGAAGCCACGGAAGAACCAGCCGAAGATCGCATCCATGAACCGCGTCAGCCAGTCCTTGGGCGCATGGTGACCCTTCAGGAGAAGAGCGGCAAGCGCCGGAGACAGCGTCAGCGAGTTGAAGGCGGAGATGACGGTCGAGATTGCGATCGTCAGCGCGAACTGGCGATAGAACTGACCCGACAAGCCCGAGATGAAGGCGAGCGGCACGAAGACCGCAACAAGAACCAGCGCGATCGCGACGATCGGGCCGGATACTTCCTTCATGGCCTTGTAGGTCGCAGCCCGGGGACTGAGGCCGCTTTCAATGTTGCGTTCGACGTTTTCGACGACGACGATCGCATCATCCACGACGATACCGATCGCCAGCACGAGACCGAAGAGGCTGAGTGCGTTGATCGAGAAGCCGAACATATACATGACCGCGAACGTACCGATGATCGATACAGGAACGGCGATCAGCGGGATGATCGATGCGCGCCATGTCTGCAGGAACAGGATGACGACGAGAACGACGAGCGCGATCGCTTCCAGCAGCGTGTCGATGACCTTCTCGATGGAGGCGCGAACGAACTTCGTCGTATCGTAGACGATCTCGTACTTCACGCCTGTTGGCATGGCGAGTTGCAGTTCGTCCATGGTGGCGCGAACATTGTCGGCAATCTCGATTGCATTCGAACCCGGGGCCTGGAGAACGGCGACGGCGACAGCCGGCTTGCCGTCGAGCAGCGAACGCAGCGTATAGTCGGCGGCACCGAGTTCGATCCGGGCAACGTCGCGCAGACGGGTGATCTCGCCATTGGCGCCCGTCTTGACGATGATGTTGCCGAATTCCTCGGGCGTACGCAGACGGCCCTGGGCGTTCACGTTGAGCTGAAGGTCGACGCCCGGCTGGCTCGGCGAAGCGCCGATGATGCCGGCGGCGGCCTGAACGTTCTGCGAGCTGATCGCATTGCTGATGTCGCTGGCGGCAAGATTATGCTCGGCAGCCTTCTGCGGATCGATCCAAACGCGCATCGAATAATCGCCGGCACCGAAAACCTGCACCTGGCCGACACCGGCGATACGGGCGAGCCGGTCCTTGACGTTCAGTGTCGCGTAGTTGCGCAGATAGGTGATGTCATGGCTGTTCCCGTCGGAGACGAGATTGACGACCATGATGAAGTCCGGCGAGCTCTTGACGGTGGTGATGCCGAGTGCACGAACTTCCGCCGGCAGACGGGGTTCTGCCTGCGAAACGCGGTTCTGAACCAGCTGCTGCGCCTTGTCCGGGTCGGTGCCGAGCTTGAAGGTCACGGTAACGTTCAAGGCGCCGTCCGACGTCGCCTGGCTGGACATATAGAGCATGCCCTCGACGCCGTTGATCTGCTCTTCGAGCGGCGTCGCAACAGTTTCGGCGATGACCGACGGGTTTGCGCCGGGATAGGTGGCGTGCACGACGATCGACGGCGGCACGACCTCGGGATATTCGGAGATCGGCAGCGCCTGGAGGCCGATGAGGCCGGCGACCACGATGAGGACCGAAAGAACACCGGCAAACACCGGGCGGTCGATAAAGAATCTGGATATGTTCATTTTAGAGCCCTCTCCGGGGTGAACATGGATGCAAAGTCCCTCTCCGGTGGCCTGAAAAGCCCACCGGCAGGTCATGTCTTTTAGGGTAGCGGCCTCCTCCCCGAGGGAAGGAGGCTCAGATCTTACTGAGCGGTCGCGACTTTCTCTTCCATCTGAGGCGCAACGACTGCACCCGGACGGATACGCTGCAGGCCGTTGACGACGATCTTGTCGCCGACCGCAAGGCCGTCTTCAACCACGCGCTGACCGTCGAACAGCGAACCGAGCTTGATCTGCCGGTAACTGACCTTGTTCTCACCGTCGACGACGAAGACGAACTTCTTGTCCTGGTCGGTACCGACGGCGCGGTCATTGATGACGATCTTGTTCTCGGCCTTCGGCTGGCCCATGCGCACCCGTACGAACTGGCCGGGGATCAGCCTGCCGCCGGGATTGTCGAAGACTGCCCGCACTGCAATGGTACCGCTTGCGGCGTCGACTTCGTTATCGACGAGCTGCAGCTTGCCCTTGATCGGCGTCCCGTCATCGGCAAGCGTGCCGATCTCGACCGGGATCTGCTCGACGGCCTGCAGTGCCGCGCCGGTTTCCGGAAGCTCGGAGAGCGCCTTCGTGACCATCTCTTCGCTCGCATTGAAGCTTGCATAGATCGGATCGACAGAGACAAGCGTCGTCAGCTCAGGAGAAGCCGAGCCGGCCGCGACAATATTGCCGACCGTGACCTCGATCTTGCCGATACGGCCGGAAACCGGCGCTTGAACCTGCGTATAATCGAGATCGAGCTGCGCGGACTGGAGAGCCGCCTGTGCCGAACGCAGGCTTGCCTGGGCTTCAGCTAGCGTGCTCTGGCGTTGGTCGAGGTCGCTCTGCGAAATCGTCCGGTTATCTGAAAGACGGTGGCCGCGGTCGAGTTCCGTCTGCGCCAGGCTGACCTTGGCTTCGGCCGAAGCGACCTGACCCTGCGCTTGGGAGACGGCCGCCTGATAGGGAGCAGGATCGATGGCGAAAAGCAGATCGCCCTGCTTGACCAAAGCGCCCTCACGGAAATGCACTGATTGAATGGCGCCCCCGACGCGGGGACGGATCTGCACACGGTCGATGGCTTCCAGACGACCGGAGAAATTCTCCCAGTTCGTCACATCACTGCTGGCGACGACGGCAACCGTCACCGGCACGGCGGGAGCCTGCGCAGGTTCGGAGGCGGCCGTGGCGGTTGCACTCATCGGCAATTCGAAAAAGATGGCAGCGGCCGAAACGGACGCAGCAACACCCAGACCGGCGCCCACTAGGGCCCAGCGCTTATTTCTGGACGTCATTGGTACTCTCCTTGCGGCCCTGAATGGCCGTAAAAAATCAGTTCGTCTTCAATGCAATTGTGGCTCAACGCTCACGTCCTGAAGGAAATCTCCGAAATGGCGGCTGACGTTGCCCTGCCACGTGGGAGTTCCCTCAGATTTCCCGCCGTAAATGGATGGCCAACCTGTCCCGGCGGGAAGAACATGCTGGCGCACACCAACGCCTGCCTTCTTCAGGCGAGCGGCGTAACCGATGGTTTCGTCGTGCAGCGGATCGTCCTCCGCCGTAAAAATCAGTGCCGGTGCAACACCTGATATACGCGAACACAGGCAAGGCGCAGCATAAGGGTGGCAGCCGCCGCCGCTCAAATAATGGCTCCAGCCTTCCGTCCAGCGCTGGCGCATGCCGATCTTTTCCGCCTTGCGGATCGAGGACGTACCCATAAAAGGATCGAGAAGCGGAGAAAGCAGGATCTGGCCGTCGAGCGCATCCGGCATCTGGTCACGCGCCTTGAGCGCAACACCGGCAGCGACATTGCCACCCGCCTCTTCGCCGGCGACGAAAAGCAGCGACTTGCGGTCGCCGAGGCCGGCCTTCTTGAGGGCGAGATAGGAAAAGATCGAGAAGGAAACTTCGAGCGCCTTCGGAAAGACATTGCCCGAAAGCGTGCTGTAATCTGCGCAAACAACGATCGCGCCTGCCTTGGCGAGGCTGCTTGCGATCGGGCGGTCGGCCTTCGGATCGCTATCGAGAAATGCCCCGCCATGCAGGTAGAGCACGATCGGCGGACCCTTGCCAAAATCAGCGCCCATATAGACGCGCGCAGAAACGGGGCCTGCGGCCACCTTTTCCAGCACCATGTCTTTGATCTCGGGCACCATCGTCTCTATCTCTTCGCTGCTTAGCGATGGACGGACAACGCCCGCCTCTTGCATTTTGAACTAAAAAGATATTGTTATTCAAATCGGGGAATAAGAAGCGATATCGCGATAACACTATTCCAAATCCCGAACAATGTTGCAACGCAAACTGCGGAATTGAACCGATGGATCAGCTCTCGGCAATGCGCGTCTTCATCCGCGTGGTGGAGACGGGCAATTTCACCCGCGCCGCCGACATGCTCGCCATGCCCAAGGCGACGGTGACCAATCTCATTCAGGGCCTGGAAGCGCATCTGCGCACCAAGCTCCTCAACCGCACAACGCGCCGGGTCATGGTGACGACGGACGGTGCCCTCTATTATGAACGCGCCGCACAGATCATTTCCGAACTGGAGGAACTGGACGGCAGTCTTTCAAATTCCCAAAGCCTGCCGACGGGACGGTTGCGGGTAGAGATGGCCGGCGCCTTTGCCGACTCCATCATCGTGCCAGCGCTTTGCGATTTCTACCTGCGTTATCCCGATATCCGCATCGACCTCGGCGTCGGCGACCGCACCGTCGACTATCTCGCCGAAAACGTCGACTGCGCGCTGCGTGCCGGTACGCCCGCCGACCAGTCGCTGATTGCAAGACGCGTTTCGGAGATCGAAATGATCACCTGTGTCGCACCCCTCTACGTCGAGAAATTCGGACTGCCACAGCGGCCGGAAGAACTTGAAACGGAACATTATTCCGTCAATTATTTCCGAGCTCAGAACAATCGCACGGTGCCTTTCGAGTTTCGCAAGGACAATGAGGTTGTCGAGGTAAATCCGCGATACATCGTCTCCGTCAACGACAGCCGCACCTACATGACAGCGGCACTCGCCGGCCTCGGCCTCGCCCAGATCCCGATCTTCATGGCGCGTGGACCGCTCGCAAACGGCGAACTGGTTCAAACCTTGACGGAATGGACCCGCGAGTCGCTGCCGCTCTACGTCGTCTATCCGCCGAACCGGCACCTCAGCAACAAGGTCCGCGTCTTCGTCGACTGGCTGGTGAAACTGCTGGCGGATGCGAATCTCAACGCCCGTTGAAAAACTCACCCACAAAAAGAAAGCGGCCCGTGATGGGAGGGATAACCATCACGGGCCTTGATCTGATGTCTGAAACTGAAGGCCTGTCGCGCGCAGGGAAGGCGCGGCAGGCCCTGGAGTGGAGGTCAGGAGGCTGGCGGCAATCTGCCGTCCACCTCCGTCTAAGCTGATATAGGTGCGCTTAGCCGGATAGTAAGGGGCAGCGCCCAAGAGATCGTTCACAACTTTGCGACAGCCGGTTATCTCTTGATAGCAGGCTTCAGCAGATCCTCGATGCCGATGCGGCGGAAGAGTTCCGCACGGACACGATCGGCGACGCCATTGACGATCTCCGCACCGTCTTCCGTTGGATCGATATGGGTGCGGAACGGCCGCTTGCCGAAGGGCATATTCACCACATCGACGATGGCGGTCGCGACGGAGTCGGCATCCGCATCGGCAGGTTCGAGAGAGGCGAGGCCATTCAGCGCCTGTTCCGGCAGCCCTTTGTAGGGACCGTCGTCATATTCGGCGGCGCGAGCCTTATCGGCCGGCGAGCCGGAATGGGCGAAGTGGTTCGTGCCCTTGGTGAAGGCGCCGGGAACGATGATTGCCGTTTCGATGCCCCAGCGGGTCAGTTCACTCGCATAGGAGACGGCAAGCGAGTCCATCGCCGCCTTGGCTGCGAAATAGGGAGCAAGGTACGGAGGCGTGCCGCCGCGGGTGCTCGAGGAGGAAACCCAGACAACCAGGCCTTTGCCCTGCTTGCGCAGGTGCGGAAGCACAGCGCGGTTCACCCGCTGGGTCGACAGCACGTTGATATCGAAAAGCTCGGCATATTGCTCCGGCGTGAAGGCTTCGGCCGGGCCGAAGGACATATGGCCGGCATTGTGGATGATCGTATCGATATGGCCTTCGGCAGCGATCACCCTGGCGACGCCGGCTTCGACGGAGGCATTGGAGGTGACATCCAGTTCGACGGCTTTCAGTTCTACGCCGTTTTCCTTCGAGAAGGCTTCGACTGCCTCGACCTGCGGCCTGTTGCGGCCTTCGGTTTCGCGCATCGAGGCATAGACAGTGTAGCCGGCCTTGGCGAGCGCGCGGGCAGTAAGGGCGCCGAAACCACTGGAAGCGCCGGTGATGACGATGACTTGCTTGCTCATGATCCTGTTCCTTCTGGAAGAATTGGGTTGCTTGAAAGAATACGGGGAAGAGCGTGGCGGCGCGCCGCCACGAAACCTGTCTCAGACCATGCCGCCATTGGCGCGCAGCACCTGACCGTTGACCCAGGCGCCATCGGGCCCGGCGAGGAAGGCAACGACAGCAGCGATATCCTCTGGCGTACCGAGACGTTCGAGCGGGTTTGCCTTTGCAAGGCGGTCGATCAGCTCGTCGGACTTGCCGTTGAGGAAGAGATCAGTGCCTGTCGGGCCGGGAGCGACCGAATTGACGGTGATCTGGCGGCCGCGCATCTCCTTGGAAAGGATGGCGCTCATCGTTTCGACGGCCGCCTTCGTAGCGGCGTAGACGCTGTAGGTCTCCGGCTTCAGCCCGACGACCGAGCTCGAGAAGTTGATGACCCGGCCACCGTCACGCAGGCGCTTGGCGGCCTCGCGCAGGGTGTTGAACGTGCCCTTGAGGTTGACGCTGATCTGGCGGTCGAACGTGGCGTCATCGACATCGGCAAGACGGGAAAGCAGCATGATGCCGGCATTGTTGACGAGCACGTCGACACCGCCGAAAGCGGCCTCTGCGGCATCGAACATGCGGCGCACCGCGTCCGCATCGGCGACGTCGGCCTGTGCCGTCAGCGCCTTGCCGCCGGCCTTTTCGATCTTCTGGGCCAGTTCTTCAGCAAGAGCTGCATTGCCCGAGTAGTTGATGACGACGGTAAAACCGTCCTTTGCGAGACGTTCAGCGATCGAAGCTCCGATGCCGCGGGAAGCGCCGGTAACGAGAGCGACCTTGTTTTGATTGGCAGACATTTTTCTTTTCCTTTGCTTCGGCGCCGCAGCGCCCCTTCGATGAGAAGAAGATGCCCCTTTCTATCGCACGGATAATCAGCCATTATTCGGCATCACTATCCGGGAAATACGAACAAATAAAATGGACAGATTCGATGCCATGCGGGTTTTCTCCCGCGTCGTGGAGCGCCGCAGCTTCACGCTTGCGGCCGAAGATACCGGCCTGCCGCGCTCGACGGTGACGGATGCGGTCAAGCAGTTGGAGGCCCGCCTCGGCGCGCGCCTGCTTCAGCGCACCACGCGCCACGTTAGCCCGACGCTCGACGGCGAAGCCTATTACCAACGCTGCCTGTCGATCCTCGCCGATATCGAAGATGCCGAAGGCGCCTTCGCCGGCGCCAAGCCGAAAGGCCTGCTGCGGGTCGACGTCCACGGCACGCTTGCAAGGCATTTCGTGTTGCCGAGCCTGCCCTCCTTTCTGGAAACCTATCCAGACATCGAATTTTACATGAGTGAGGGTGACCGGCTGGTGGATCTGGTGCGCGAAGGCATCGACTGTGTGCTGCGCGTCGGCACTCCGCAGGACAGCGACATGGTTGCGCGTCGCGTCGCCATGCTCGACGAGGTCACCCTCGCCTCACCGTCCTATATCGCCGCTTTCGGCACGCCCGACCATCCCGACAGGCTGGACGCGCACCGCATGGTCGGCTTCCGCGCATCCGGCAGCGCAGGCCCGCTGCCCCTGGAATTCATCGTCAACGGCAGTGTCCGCAATATCAGCATTCCCGCGACTGTGACCGTCAATGCCGCGGAAAGCTACATTTCCGCTGCCCGCATGGGCCTCGGCATGATCCAGATCCCGCGCTACCACGCCGAACAGGATCTTGCCGCCGACACTCTTGTTGAGGTGCTCGCCGATTTTCCGCCCACGCAGACACCGGTCTCGCTGCTCTACCCGCGCAATCGCCAGCTTTCGCCGCGCGTACGCGTCTTCATCGACTGGCTGGTCAAGGTCTTCGCTCGACAAAACCCCGAAAACGCGGTTCACTCATATTAGCATTTTCGGAGAAAGAAATATGGCAGTTAGCGATATCATCGTCTACCAGACGGATGAGGGCTTCGTCGTCGAATTCGGTGGCGAGGGGGAGGACAGGATCGCAGTCACACTGCGCAATGCCTCCGATCTCACACATGACAATGCTATCGCAAGGGCGAAGGCACTTCTCACCTCCGCATTCGAGCCTGCTCACGGCGACGGCGCCCGCAACAAGGATGCGGCATTGCTCGAAGAAGAACTCCAGGAAGGTCTCGAGGACTCGTTTCCCGCAAGCGATCCTGTTTCCGTCACCGTTTCCTCCATCCCGATGCGCGACCCGAAGGCCGGTCACAAGATGTGAGCATCAAGAGGCTGTCCTCGGTCAGACCTGTGTCGAGATGATATTGTCGACCCGGACCTGGCCGCGCACGACGCCGCGCTCGGTGATGTCGGTGCTCGGCGCTTCCTCGATAACGGTGTAGAGTTTCTCGTTGCGAAAGGCGCTCGCCATCTTCGTCGACTTGTCCTCTGCCGGCGAACCGTCGATTTCCAGAAAATCGAGCTCAGCCTCCGCCGCCACGACACGTGCATCGCCGGACGTCAGCGCGGCGACGACGACCTCTCCGTGGGAAGGTGCGAGATCCCAGTGGGGGTCATCAGGGGCAGCGGCCGGCACCAGCCGATAAAGCTTGAGACCGTCCATGTTCCATCTCCTTGCTATTGTTGGCTTGCATCCGAAACGCCGGCCGGCGAACCATTGTTCCGGGTGGCGGATCGGCAAAGGGGATGATATCGGCAATTCCCATGACGACAGAAATGATTGACGGCACGATCGGCGCCGGCCCGCTTGCCGGGGAGAGCCTGCGCCATTTCTTCGAACGCGATGCGATCGAGGTCGCCCGCGACCTGCTCGGCTGCCACCTCACGGTCAACGATACGGGCGGGCGGATCACCGAGACGGAGGCCTATTATCCAGACGACGAAGCCTCTCACAGTTTCCGCGGCCCGACGAAGCGCAACGGCGCCATGTATGGCCATCCCGGCAACGTCTATATCTACCGCATCTACGGCATGTATTGGTGCCTGAACTTCGTCTGCACACCGGGTTCGGCAGTGCTGATCCGCGCGCTGGAGCCGGAAATCGGCCTGTTCGGGATGATCGAGCGACGTGGGACCGATGTCCTGACCCAGCTCTGCAGCGGCCCCGGCAAGCTCTGCCAGGCGCTTGATGTCGACATAACCATCAACGACCGGATGCTCGACCATCCGCCCTACGCGATCTCACCGTCTGCGCCCGTCCCCATCGTCTCCGGCAAACGTATCGGCATAACGAAAAATGCCGAAGCACCGTGGCGCTTCGGCATTCAGGGATCGCGATATCTGAGCAAGCCGTTTCGTTAGAGCAATTGCAGCAAAGTTTGCAGCGGTTTTGCGTCCGGAATTGCGTGAAACCGAGAGCTCTGGACGAAGGCGTGCAAACTCATTCCATGACGGCACTGTGGTCGATTGCCGGCGCGGCCCTCGGCTTGCGCAGCAGCAGCACCAGCGGCATGACGGCAAGCGACATCAGCATCAGCAGTTTGAAGTCATCCATATAGGCGATGATGGTCGACTGCAGCGTGATGACGTCGTTGAGCGCCGCGCGGCCGACCGCCGTCAGTGGGCTGAGGCCTTGTGCCGCCGTGGCATTGAAAGCGTGGTTGAACGGCGTCACATAGGCGGCGATCGACTCATGATTGCTCTGCGTATTCTCGACGATCAGCGCCGCGACGATGGAGATGCCGACCGAGGAGCCGATGTTTCGCGACAGATTGTAGAGGCCGGTTCCGTCGCCGCGCATCTGGGCCGGCAGCGTCGCAAAGGCGATCGTCGTCAGCGGCACGAAGAGGAAGCCGAGGCCCGCCCCTTGGATGAAGCCGACCGACACGATCGTCCACTGCGAGACGTCAGGCGTCCAGCCGGTCATGTCGTACATCGCCCAGGCCGTCAGGCCGAGGCCGAGCAGCAGCAGCCAGCGCGTATCTACCTTGCCGATCAGCCGACCGACGATGAACATGCAGAGCATGGTACCGAGGCCCCGCGGTCCCATAACGATGCCCGCGGTGATGACCGGATAGCCCATCAATGTCTGCAGATAGGGCGTCATCAGCGCCAACGAGGCGAGATAGGTGATGCCGATCACGAAGATGAAGATCATGCTGACGGTGAAATTCTGGTCGAGGAACAGCCGCGGATTGACGAAGGATTTTTCCGCCGTCAGCGTGTGCACCAGGAGCAGGTAGAAGGCGGCAGCACAGATGATCGCCTCGACCACGATCTCCCCGGAGGAGAACCAGTCGAGCTGTTCGCCGCGGTCGAGAAAAAGCTGCAGCGAGGCGATGAACAGGCTCATCATCCCGAAGCCGAACCAGTCCAGCTTGGCGAGCACATCCCTCTTCGTCTCCGAGACGAAAATGACAATGCCGGCAAAGGCGAGCGCGCCGATCGGAATGTTGATGTAAAAGACCCAGCGCCAGCTGATATTGTCCGTCAGCCAGCCGCCGATGACAGGACCCAGAACCGGCCCGACCATGACCGAGACGCCGAAGAGGGCCATGGCCGAGCCGCGCTCCTCGACTGTATAGATGTCGAGAAGGATGCCTTGGGAAAGTGGGACCAGCGAAGCGCCGAACAGGCCCTGCAGCAGGCGGAAGGCGACAATCTGTGGCAGCGACTGCGCCAGACCGCAAAGGATCGAGGCGATGACGAAACCGACGATCGCAGTCAGCAGCACGCGCTTGCGGCCGAACTTGGCAGCAAGGAAACCCGACGGCGGCGTCATGATCGCGGCCGCGACGATGTAGGAGGTCAAAACCCAGTTGATCTGGTCGGCGGAAGCCGAAACACTGCCCTGGATATAGGGCAGCGCCACGTTGGCGATCGTCGTATCCAGCGCCTGCATGATGACGGCCAGGATGACGCAGGCCGTGATCGCGCCGCGATTGGCAACCGGGGTTGCCGGTGATGCAGGAGCAGTACTCATGGCCGTTACTCGGGGCTCTTGCCGTGGCCCAGAAGGTTGTTGACGAAATCAGGCAGGCCGCGCGCATGGCCGGTATCGACGTCGACGACTGTGCTCATGCCGACGCGGAGCGGCGGCTTGCCCTGAGAATCGTCGATGCTGACGCGCATCGGGATGCGCTGCACGACCTTTACCCAGTTGCCGGTCGTATTCTGTGCCGGCAGCAGCGAGAAGGAGGAGCCCGACGCCGGGCTGATGCTCTCGACCTTCCCCTTCCACATCACGCCCGGATAGGTATCGACGTAGATATCGACCGACTGGCCGGGCTTGACGTAAGTGAGCTCGGTTTCCTTCGGGCTTGCGGCGATCCATAGATGCGAGGTCGAAACCAGTGAGAAGGCCTGCTGCGAAGCCTGGAGGTAGGAGCCGACCTGCAGCGCGTTCACGTTGGTGACGATACCGTCGAAAGGCGCCTTGACGACGCTGTGGTCCAGCTCGCGCTGGGCGTTGTCGACCTGAGACTTGGCCTGCAGGTAAAGCGGATTTTCCTCGACCGGCTGGTCGGCATTGCCGCCGAGCTGGGCAAGCGTCGTTGCGGCTTCCGCCTTGGCGACGGAAACCTTCTGCTGCGCGGCCTCGAGATTGTGCTTGGCTTCATCATAGGCCGACTGCGTCGCGCTGCCATTGTTGACGAGATTTTGCTGCCGGTCGAACTGATCCTGATAATAGGGCAGATCGGCTTGCGCCTGCGTGATCTCGGCAAGCGACTGCTGGTAGCTGGCCTTGAGGTTCATGATCTGATTGCGCTGCGCTCCAAGCTGCGCCTTGTCGCCATCGAGCGCGATCTTGAAGGAATCCGGTCGCAGGCTGAAGAGCACCTGACCGGCCTTGACCTGCTCGTTCTCATGCACGTTGATTTGCTCGACAAGGCCGGAAACATCGGTCGTGATGCCCACCATGTCCGCCTGGAGATAGGCGTTGTCGGTCGACATGATCTGACCGCCATTGACATAGTAGTAGCCACCGACGGCGAGCGCCACAGGCAGTAGGGCAAAGAGGACGGGTCGGGTGAAGCTGCGCCGGCGGCGGACCTTGTTGCCGCCAGGCGCAGCCACCGCGGCAGCCGCGGGCGCTGAATTGGATGAAGGCGCCTCAGCCACCGTTTCCGGTTGTTGGGGAATTTCTTTTTCTTCGACAGGGTTCTTGGCGTTCGCGTCGGACACGACACGCAGGGGGGATTGGTCAGCCATGTTTCGTCTCATTATCGGCGACCGGAGACCGGCACGCCTGCACCAGGTTCGTCTTCATTATGGATAGGGTGTGGAAAAGCTGCTCGCGCTGTTCGGGCGTGACGCTTTCCAACGCTTCGCCGCGCGTCACGTCGCCGATCTCACGCATTTCGGCGAGAATCGGATGAGCTTCCTCACGCATGTAAAGCAGCCAGATACGCCGGTCCGTGGGATGCTGACGGCGTTCGACCAGACCGCGCTCGGCAAGCTTGTCGAGGATGCGGACCAGCGTAATCGGCTCGATTTCGAGGATTTCGGCAAGCCCGCTCTGATGGATGCCCTCATTGTTGGCGAGATAGGCAAGCGTCTGCCACTGAGACCGCGTCAGCCCAAGGTCCTTTGCGCGCTGCTCGAACCGCTTGCGAAGCAGGCGGGCAACGTCGTGCAGAAGAAAACCGAGTGTTGGATTGTTGGTCATATACCTTCGCCGGTAAGTAATAAGCATCCTTATGATATCGGTAGATATATTGAGCACGGGCGTTGCACAAGGATGCACCCGCAAGATTCCGCATCTGCGGCCAAAATGCCGCAGCCCACGATAAGCAGAGCTTTCGATATGGCTTTTGAAAGATTGAAAGGTGATCGGAGGTTTGCTTGACCAACACCCGGAAGCAAGCTCCGGTGAAAGCTGATGCCTGGAAACCCAAACCGGTTCAATCAATTGGCATTTGCAATTTTTTGATTCTCCCGTTTATAGTCTCTCTTCAGAGGGTTACGGAGAAGCAGATCTCTCCCTCCGGTTGTTTTCGGGGTGCTGACTTGCACCTGTCATCTTACGGCAGCCGCACATGGGTAAGTTCGGACTTAGGACGAAGGCTCGGTGCTTTCGTCTCCACAGCAGGCATGGACAGCGCATTCAAGCATAGGTTCAGGCGGCTGCGATATGCCGCCCGCAACGGGGGACTGGCATGGCTAATTCGCTTCGACAGACATTGGCGCTCGGCTGCTTTGCGGCCTTCCTGCCGCTCATCGCTCAGGCGCAGCAGGCGGCCGCTCCCCCGCCCGTCACCGTTGCCAAGCCCGTCATGCGCGACGTGGTCGACAATGATGAGTTCATCGGCCGTTTTGAACCGGTCGATGAGGTCTCCGTCCGTTCGCGTGTCGGTGGCTACCTTCAGGAAATCGACTTCACCGACGGCGCTCTGGTGAAACAAGGCGACCGGCTCTTCGTCATCGATCAGCGACCCTTCGTAACCGCGCTCAATCAAGCCAACGCCGCGCTGGAAGCGTCGAAATCGGCTCTGGTCTTTGCCGATGCGCAATATAAGCGCGCCCAGTCGCTTGCTTCGAGCGGCAGCCAGTCGGCGCAGACGCTGGACGATCGCCGCCGCGAATTCGATTCCGCCCAGGCCAATGTCCGCGGCGCACAGGCTGCATCCGATCGTGCTACGCTCGACATGGAATATACCGAGATCACCGCGCCGCTCAGCGGCCGTATCGATCGCCGCCTGATCTCCGCCGGCAACCTCGTGCAGACCGACCAGACCGTGCTCACGACGATCGTTTCACTCGACCCGATCGATTTCTATTTCGACGTCGACGAACGCCGCCTGCTGAATTTCGCCGATACGGCACGCAAGCTGGGCAAGGATCTCCAGCAGGGCGGCGGCGGCCTTGATGTCATGGTCACCATCTCGGATCCCAATGCCAAACCTTTCAAGGGGAAACTCGATTTCGCCGAGAACCGGATCGACAATGAGAGCGGCACGATTCGTCTGCGTGCCCGCTTTCCCAATCCCGATCTCGTCCTTCAGCCCGGCCTCTTCGGCCGCATCCAGGTCGAAGCCTCCAACACCTATCAGGCCATTCTCGTCCCCGACGAAGCCATCGGCTCGGACCAGAATGAGCGCGTCGTTTACGTCGTCGGCGCAGATGGCACGGTTTCGACCAAGCCCGTGAGGCCCGGTCCCCGGCTCTACGGCTACCGCGTCATCCGTGAAGGCCTCGACGGCACCGAGACGATCGTCGTCAACGGCCTGATACGCGCCCGGCCCGGCGCAAAGGTCACGCCTCAGATGACCGAACTGCCGAAGGAGCGGACGGACGCTCCGCCGGAAACCGCTGSTGCGGAGAGCGGACAATGAGATTTGCTCATTTCTTCGTAGACCGGCCGATTTTCGCGGCCGTCATCTCGATCGTTCTCCTCGTCGTCGGCAGCATCGCCTATACGCAGCTGCCGGTCTCCCAATATCCGGAGATCGCGCCGCCGACCATCGTCGTGCGCACCTCCTATCCGGGCGCCGATCCGCAGACGATCGCCGATACGGTTTCGACCCCGCTCGAACAGCAGATCAACGGCGTCGAAGACATGCTCTATATGTCTTCCTACTCCAGCGCCGATGGCGCCATGTCGCTGACGATCACCTTCAAGCTCGGCACCGATCTCGACAAGGTCCAGGTTCTTGTCCAGAACCGCGTTTCCATCGCCCTGCCCCGCCTTCCCGAGGAAGTCCAGCGGCTCGGCGTGACCACCGATAAAAGTTCGCCTGACCTGATGATGGTGGTGCATCTGCTGTCGCCCTCGCACCGCTATGACCAGCTCTATGTCTCGAACTACGCCCGCAACCGCATTCGCGACACTCTCGTGCGCCTTGATGGCGTCGGCGACGTGCAGCTTTTCGGCGAGCGCCAGTATTCGATGCGAATCTGGCTGGATCCGGAAAAGCTCTCCGCCTACGGCATGACTTCGGATGACGTCGTTGCCGCGCTGAGAGACCAGAACGTCCAGGTATCGGGCGGCAAGATCGGCGCCCCACCTGTTACCGGTAAGAATGCCTTCGAATATACGGTGCGAACGGACGGACGCTTCTCGGACGTGCGCCAATTCCGCTATGTCATCGTGAAATCGACGACCACCGGCCGGCTTGTGAGCTTGCAGGATGTCGCTCGCATCGAGCTTGGCGCGCAGGACTACGTCACCAACAGCTATCTCAACAATGACCCCGCAGTCGCGCTCGGCATCTTCGCCCGGCCTGGAACCAATGCGCTGGATACGGCCCATCAGATCCAGGGGATCATGAAGGACCTGTCGCAGAATTTCCCGCAGGGTCTGGAGTACCGCATCGTCTATGATACGACCGAATTCATCTCGGATTCGATCAATGAGGTCTACAGGACCATAGCCGAGGCGGCGATTCTCGTGGCGATCGTCGTCCTCGTCTTCCTGCAATCCTGGCGAACTGCCCTCATTCCGATCATCGCCATCCCCGTATCGCTGATCGGCACCTTCGCCGTGCTGCTCGCCTTCGGCTTTTCGCTCAACATGCTCACCTTGTTCGGTCTCGTGCTGGCGATTGGTATCGTCGTCGACGATGCGATCGTGGTGGTGGAAAATGTCGAGAGAAACCTGGCGCGGGGCATGACCCCGAAACAGGCCGCGCATGTCACGATGGACGAAGTCGGAACCGCGGTCGTCGCCATCTCGCTGGTGTTAATCGCGGTGTTCGTGCCGACGGCGTTCATCCCAGGCATTTCCGGCCAGTTCTACAAGCAGTTTGCAGTGACGATATCGGTCACGACGGCAATTTCCGCATTGAATTCACTGACCCTTTCGCCTGCGCTCGCAGGCATTTTGCTCAAAACCCATGATCATGAGAGCAAGCGCAAGAATATCTTCTCCCAGCTGGGAAGCGGTCTTGCAAACGGCTTCAACCGTGGCTTCGATCGAATGAGCTCCGGCTATTCCTGGATCGTCCGGCATCTGGTCAGCAGCTGGGTCGGATTGACCTCTTCGCTCGTCGTCTTCGCCTGCCTGCTGGGCGCGACCTGGTATATGGGGCAGAAGGTTCCTTCCGGCTTCATCCCCACCATGGACCAGGGTTACGCGATCATCGTCATCCAGCTTCCGGACGGCGCATCGCTTGCGCGTACTGACGCCGTCGTTAAGCAGGTGGGCGATATCGCCCGAACGGTGCCCGGTGTCGGCAATGCCGTGCAGTTTGCCGGCTTCAGCGGGGCAACCTTCACCAACGCCTCGAATGCCGGCGTCGTTTTCGTCCCGTTCAAATCCTTTGCCGAACGTGAGGAAGGCGGCGAGACCGCCAACAAGATCATTGGCGAGCTTTACGGCAAGCTGCAAAGCATCCAGGAAGCCTTCATCATTGCCATCCCACCGCCATCCGTGCGTGGCGTCGGAAATTCAGGCGGCTTCAAGATGCAGATTTCGGATCTTGAAAACGCGGACATGACACGCGTCCTTGGTCTGGCCCGCCAGATGATGGGTGCCGCTGCAACGACCGAGGGGCTGACCGGCGTCTTCACCACGTTCTCGGATGCAAGTCCGCAGTATTTTCTCGCAATCGACCGCGACAAGGCACGTTTCCTCAACGTGCCGATTCCCAATATCTTCAACGCACTTTCCATCAACCTCGGCGTCGCTTACGTAAACGATTTCAATGCGTTCGGGCGCGTCTACCAGGTTCGTGCCCAAGCCGACCGACAATATCGCATGGACAGGGATGACATCCTCGCGCTGAAGGTTCGATCGGCAACCGGCGCGCTGGTTCCGCTTGGCACCCTGATGGATATCCAGGATTCCAGCGGTCCGGCGCTTGTCCAGCGCTACAACATGTATGTCTCGGTACCGCTTCAGGGTAATCCCACACCCGGCACATCGACCGGCGACGCAATCAAGAAGATGGAAGCGCTGGCGGCGCAGATCCTTCCGCCGGGAACGACGTTCGAATGGACGGAGCTTGCCTATCAGGAAACCCACACCGGCAATACCGCCGTCTACATCTTCGCCCTGTCGGTGATCTTCGTCTTCCTTGCGCTTGCGGCACAATATGAGAGCTGGGTCCTGCCTCTGGCGATCATCCTTATTGTCCCGCTCGCAGTGCTCGCCGCGTTGATCGGCGTGTGGCTCCGGGGAATGGACAACAATGTCCTGACGCAGATCGGACTTATCGTGCTGATCGGCCTTGCTGCCAAGAACGCCATTCTGATCGTCGAGTTTGCAAGACAGGCCGAGGAAGAAGGAAAAAGCGTCGTGGATGCCGCAATCGAGGCAAGCCATCTTCGTCTGCGCCCGATCCTGATGACGGCCTTCGCTTTCATTTTCGGCGTACTGCCGCTAGCCATCGCCACCGGTCCCGGTGCTGAAATGCGCCAGTCGCTCGGCACCGCCGTGTTCTCCGGCATGCTTGGTGTAACGATCTTCGGCCTGTTCCTGACGCCGGTCTTCTACGTCGTGCTGCGCCGTTGGCGCAAAAAGCCGGCAGAAGTGCCGGCTCAAGCCGATGCTGAGGAAAATGCCGCCTAGAGCAATTCCAGCAAAAGTGCATTGCGGTTTTGCGTCCGGAATTGCGTGAAAACAAAGAGATAGAGTATTTTCATGTTTCGAAGAAAAACGGAAATACTCCAAGGCTCAGGTGGAGAAGAGGTGAACCTGCCCCTGCCAGAAGCGGGCAACGGAAAGCCTGCCGCTCCTGAAGGCGCGGGTATCGAGGTTCAGCCGCATCGGCTGCACATCCGGCTGGTCGGCCGGCGTATGTCCGTGCACGACGAGTTTCGGCAGCGTCAGCGGGCTTTCCAGGAAACGCTGGCGAATGAAGGCCAGGTCGTCGTCGGCCTGCTCTTCGAGCGGCACGCGCGGATCGATGCCCGCATGCACGAAGACGACATTGGGCGTGTCGAGCATGATCGGCAGGGAGCGGATGAAATCGATGTGCGTATGCGGCAGAGACTGACGGATGAAGCCGTCGAGCTGCGCACCGGAGCGGAAAAGCAGCGGCAGGTGATCGGGATCGAGACCGTAGGATCTCAGAAGTTCGGCGGCGCCCATGGTCATCCAGTCGTCATAGGATGCCCAGCCGTCGATATAGTCGAGCATGACGATTTCATGATTGCCGGCAAGGCAGATGCGTTCGAATCCATCAGGCGCCGGATCCATGAGATGGCCGATGACATGCGCCGATTGCGGGCCACGATCGATATAATCGCCGAGCATGACGATGAGCTTGGTGCCCGGCAGATGCTCCGCATCGCGCGCGATCGCCTCTTCGGCCTTCTGCAGCAGATCGAGACGCCCATGCACGTCGCCGATGGCATAGGTCGGAATTTCGGTTATATCCATGCTCACGCGCGGGCGCGGCTGACGTCCAGCCTTCGAACCCTCGCGGCTTCGTGCAAGAGAATCGCTCATCATCATTCCTGATCAGTTGGCCGTCCCCTAACGATAAGTAGAGCATACGGCAAGGCGATCAAGCTGGTAAGAAAATTCAGCCGGCCGGGCTTTTGTGGAAAAACCGGCCTTACGCAAGCTGATGCAATCGCGCACTTTTTTAACATTAGGAAAGAGTGGCAGATGGGCACCATATCGCAGTTACACGACAATGTGCGCCCTCCGGCGCACCGTATCGAGACCGAGGAAGAAGCCGTTTCCACGGCGCGCGAGCTTGCAGCCACCTTTCGCCGGCAGGCAAGCGAGCGCGACATCAACCGCCTCATGCCCAATACCGAGCTCGACACGCTCTCGCAATCCGGCCTGACGGGGATCACCGTCCCCCCGGAATATCAGGGGCTTGATGTTTCCAACGCCCTGCTCGCCGAGATCATCGCCATTATCGCCGAAAGCGATGCCTCGATCGGCAACGTGCTGGCAGCTCATTTCCGCGTGCTGGAGGGGCTGCGCAACCAAACTTCGGAAGAGCTGAAAAGCACCCTCTTTGCCCGCGCACTGGACGGCGATCGTTTCGCCGCTGCCCGTTTTGCCGATCAGGCAAGCCTTACTGCCGAAGGCTCCGGCTTTCGCCTGGCAGGCCGGTCGGAACAGGCCGCCGCCATTCTTTTCTCCGACTGGATCGCTGCAGCAGCGATCGATCCCGGCGGCCGCAGGGTAACGCTCCATCTCCATCGTGACGGCGACGAACTGCAAGCGGTGGACGATTGGGACGCCTTCGGCCTGCGCACCAACGGCACGGCAACGCTGATTGCCGCTAAGCTGCATGTGAATGCCGATACCGTCACCGCTGCCTTATCCGGCGATCACACCACGGAAAAATCCTTGGGTCTTCTGCTGCAGGCAGCCGTCTGCCTCGGTATCGCCCGCGCCGCCTTTTCCGACCTGCTTGTCATGGCGAAGGAGCCCTCTACCCTTTTCGGCAAGATCGGCGAGCGCGCCATCCGCACCGAAACCGCAACCGGCGCGCTGGAACAGGCCGGCCGCAAACTGGATATTGCCCAGGTAAGCCCTGCCGAGGCAGCCATGGCGGAGGCCTATTTCTCCGCCTCCTCCGCCTGCCTAACAGCAACCGAGCTGGCGCTGGACACGGCAAATGCCCTCTTCGAACTAGCCCGGGGTGCCACCGGCAGCATCGCGCTCAACCTCGACCGTCACTGGCGCAACGCCCGCATCCACGACATGGCGATTCAGCGCGAGCCGCTACTGAACGCAGCAGGCGCGCATATTCTGAAAATCAGGGAAAGATGAAGCACTTCCAGTAGAAGTGCGCCGCGGTTTTGCGTCCGGAATTGCGCGAAAACGAAGAGAGCGGATCAGCTCGCGGCAGAAACCGGCACCTTTTCCTCGACAGTTTCGATGCCGCCACCGGCAACGAACTGCTCGAGCGTCATATTGTCGAGAATGGCGGCGATCGCGTCCCGCACTTCGGTCATCGAGCGCCGCACCTGACAGGTCTCGGGATCGGCACAGTCGTCGCACGCCTCGTAAGCCGTGCGGCTGGCACAACGGATCGGCGCA
This sequence comes from Rhizobium sp. P1_E6, assembly GCF_056405875.1. Classification (NCBI taxonomy): domain Bacteria; kingdom Pseudomonadati; phylum Pseudomonadota; class Alphaproteobacteria; order Hyphomicrobiales; family Rhizobiaceae; genus Rhizobium; species Rhizobium sp. P1_E6. Next base: position 57,704 of record NZ_JBFUBG010000008.1, read on the forward strand.
AGCGGCCCATCCAGCGTGCGGATGACATGTCCGATGCGGATGTCCGATGCGGGCCGCGACAGCGAATAGCCGCCGCCCGGCCCCTTTTTCGATCGCAGGATGCCGACATTGCGAAGCTCCAGGAGGATCGTATCGAGAAACTTCTTCGGGATATTGTTGCGCGAGGCGATATCGTTGATGAAGGCGGTCTCGCCCGGCGCCAGCCGCGCCAGATCAACCAGCGCCTTCAACCCGTATTTTCCCTTTTTCGTCAACATGTGGATCGCCCTGCACTTTGCGGCATTATGCTTCTGTAATAGCAGGCAAATAGAGTCAAAACCATGAAGAGACAACAAAATAACCAGTTTTTATAGGCTACATAAGCAATATGTTGCCGTAATACCGCGCTTCAGAGTTTCCTGAACCTTGCAGGCCCCAGAAGATGGTCTCGCACCGCCAATCGATGCGAGACCGGAAGCCCCGTCTAGACCGTTTTCAGCATGCCGCCATCGACGAAATAGGTAGAGCCGATGCTGTAGCTCGCTCGGTCGGAGCAGAGGAAGACGAAGAAATTCGCCAACTCCTCCGGCGTGCCGAAACGCTTGGACGACGCATGTTCATCCGCCACACTCTGCAAGTAACCCTCCCAGTCGCCACCGGTCTCCGCCGTCAGCTGCTTGGCAGTCTTGATCCAGTCAGGCGTCAGGATGAGGCCGGCATTGACGCAGTTGACGCGAATGTTTTCCTTCACCAACTCAGTGGAGAGCGTCTTGGAAAACATCATCAGCGCTGCCTTGGTGACATTGTAGATCGGCTCGTACCAGAGCGGCTGCACTGCGCAGATCGAGGCATTGTGGAGGATCACGCCGCCACCGCGTTTCATCATCTGCGGCGCGATGCCGCGCGCAAGCCGCACGGCCGCCATAACATGCAGATCCCAGTAGTCCTGCCACTTCTCATCCGGCGCTTCCATGACAGTCTCGTTGGAGCCGGTGCCGGCGTTGTTGATGAGAATATCAGCCCCGCCACGTTCGGCTGCCGCCGCAATAATCGCCTGCGTACCCTCGACGGTCGCCACATCGCTCTCAACGGCGATGGCGCTGACGCCATATTTATCGGCAATGCGGATAGCTTCAGCATCCAGCCGCTCGAGCCCCCGCGCCGACAGCACGAGGTTGGCGCCTTCAGCCGCCAGCCCTTCGGCGATGGCAAGCCCGATGCCGACGGAACCGCCAGTGATGACGGCGGTCTTTCCCTTCAATCCAAGATCCATGAAATCCTCCCTATCCGGCCGGCAGACCCGGTCGATCCACCAACTCTTCCGGCATTGGTTCTGCCCGTCAAGCCGTGACGGAAAATCATCGGTGCCGTTAGCTGATCCCTCTTGCCGCAGGCAGCGATCTGTCGCATGGCTGCAGGCATAGTGGAGGAGTTTTCATGCGACTTTATTCAGCATGCATCGAATGGCTGTTCGTCGAAGACGGCGATCATTTCGCCGATCGCATTCGCCGTGCCCATGCCGCCGGCCTCGAGGCCATCGAATTCTGGCGCTGGACGGACAAGGACCTCGACGCGATCGAAGCCGCATTGAAAGAGACCGGCCTCAAGGTGACGAGCCTTGTCGCCGAGCCGATGATCGCGCTCACAAACACCGCCAATCGCGAGACTTGGCTGAAGGGCCTTGCCGATTCCGTTGCCGTCGCAAAACGTCTCGACGCTCCTGTGCTGATCGCGCAGGCAGGCGACGATCTAGAAGGCTTCACCCGAGACGAACAGCGCAAGGCGCTGACAGAAACGCTGCAGGCCGGTGCCGACATCTTGAAAGGCAGCGGCGTGCGCCTCGGCGTCGAGCCGCTCAACATCCGCATCGACCATATCGGCTATTTCCTCGATTCCACCCGCGAAGGGCTCGATATCGTCGATAATGTCGGCCGCCCGGAAATCGGCATCGTCTACGATATCTACCATTCCGCCGTCATGGACGAGCGCACTGAGGATGTTCTGGCCGGTCGCATCGATAGCATCTTTCACGTCCATGTCGCCGACCATCCCGGCCGCAACGAGCCCGGCACCGGCACGATCGATCTTGCCCACCGCCTGAACTGGATCTTCGCCAACGGTTATACCGGCGCTGTCGGACTGGAATACAAGCCGACGAAGCCGGGCGCGGATGCAGTTAGGGCAGCGATTGCAGCCCTGGGCTGACGGTCGCCGTCAGCTGCGACCCGACAGAATCAATCTGATCACTTCACACGTGCACTGAACTCAACTGGTCCCGATTCCTGCTTTGCCGGATCGATCGCCGCCGACACCTTGCACGGACCTGCGGAGCGACGCTCGACAATGCGCGAGGCAACCATTATCCGCCGGGCAGGCATGCCCGGCAGGCGCGGATTTTCGATCCGCTCCAGCAAAAGCCGAAGGCCTACTGCCCCGCATTCCTGCCCTTCCATCCGTACCGTCGTCAGTGGCGGCGATATCTGCGTAGCGGGCGAAAAATCACCGAAACCGACGACGGAAACATCGTCGGGAATGCGATAGCCCTGCCCCAGTAACTCCGAAACCACAGTCAAAGCCAGGCCGTCATGGGCGCAGAAAAAGGCCGTTGGGTGTATGCCCTTCGCCTTAAGATCCCGGAAGGCTTCACCGAAGCCGATCTGCTCATCGAAGCGCAGGACATGCAGCGAAACGTCTTCGCAGCGCTCGGCGATCTCCCGCGCCCCGTAGAAGCGCTCGCGCCGGCCACGGAAACCGGGCGTGCCGTTGACATAGACGATCGACCGATGGCCGAGTTCGATAAGATATTGCAGCACCGCCTGCCCCGCCTCATGATCGGTCCCGGTGACCTGATCAGCCTGCTCCAGTGGGTCGACCCAGCCAAAACGCACGACAGGGATTCCGGTTGCCGTCGCCGCCACGATCGCCTCGCGGTCATGCGGGCCGACGAGCAAAAGCCCGGCACAGGAATGCGCCAGCTCTTCCAGCTGGCCGGGGCTATGGGTCCAGCGGATACGCAGCGCCATGCCCAGCCGATGCGCCTCGCGCTGCAGGCCGTTCTGAACCTGCATGTAGAGCTCACTGTTGACGGCATCGAGATCGTGGAAAACGACGGCAATATCACTCGTCAGCGACTGGCCTGCAGGACGTGTATAACCCAACCGTTCGGCGGTGGCGCGGATCAGCGCACGCGTCTCGTCGCTGACGCCGCTCTTGCCTGCCAGCGAGCGCGAGACCGCATACTTCGAGAGGCCGACCTCCCGCGCGATCGTCTGTAAGGTAACTCGCCCCCTGCTTCCCACTTTCCACCTCGATGTTTCATCCGGAATTGAGACGTTTCGCTACACCGCCCATACCGGAATTGCAAATTCTCGCACTAACAAAACATAACGCTTTACCTAACAATATCCAAATGTATTCTTTCCGTTATCCCAACCTGAAAGCAAAAATAACGATAAGGGTTGCGGATTTTTGGAGGAGAACCCTATGATCAAGCTGAAACGTCGTGCGTTTCTGGCCGGGACTTCGGCCGTTCTGATCTTGCCGGCCCTGCCGGCTTTCGCCGCCGACTACAAGGAAGCGGCCATTCTGAAAGACAAGGTTTCAAGCGGCGCGTTACCGGCCCTGAAGGATCGGCTGCCGGAAAATCCGCTCGTCGTCAAACCGGTCGAAAGTGTCGGCAAACACGGCGGCGACTGGAATATGGCGCTGGTCGGTGGTGGCTCGCTATCCATGCTGTTCCGCTACCAGGCCTATGAGCCACTGCTGCGCTACACGCCCGACTGGTCCGGCGTGACGCTGAACGTTGCCGAAGCCTTCGACGGCAATGCAGATTCCACGGAATATACCATCCGCCTGCGCAAAGGCATGAAGTGGTCGGACGGCCAGCCCTATACCACTGCCGACGTGAAATTCTGGTACGATACTATTCTCACGGACAAGCGGGTCGCCGTGAACGGCCAGGGTCACTGGAAGACATCAGGCAAGCCGGCCAAGCTCGAAATCGTCGACGAACAGACGTTTAAAGTTATCTTCGCGAAACCTAACGGTATGTTTCCGTTGCAGGTCGCCTGGGCCAATAGTGACCACACGACGCGCTGCCCCAAGCATTATCTCGAGCAGTTCCATATTGACTACAATCCGAAGGCCGACGAGCTCGCCAAACAGCGCGGCTTCGAGACCTGGATCGCCGCCTTCCAGTCCGCCTCCGGCTTCCAGGATGATAATGCCTTCTTCCTGAACTCCTCGAAGAAGCCGTGCCTGCACGCCTGGATGTTTACGACTGCGCCCGGCGAGAATACCGAACGCGCCGTTGCCGAACGCAACCCCTTCTACTGGAAGGTCGATACGGAGGGTAACCAGCTCCCCTACATGGACCGCATCGTCTATCAGATGGTCGCCGACCCGCAGGTGCTGCTTTTGAAGGCCATGCAGGGCGAGATCGACCTGATGGACCAGTATATCGCAACACCGAACAACAAGTCGGTGCTCTATGATGCGCGCGAGCAGGGCAAGTATGATTTCTACACGCTGACTTCGACCGAAGCCAACGTGATGAACTTCATCTTCAACCTCAACCACAATGACGAGACCAAGCGAAAACTCTTCCGGAACAAGGATTTCCGTGCAGCGCTCTCCATGGCGCTCGATCGCCAGTCACTGATCGACGCCGTGCTCGTCGGCCAGGGCGCCCCTGCCCAGCCATCGATCAAGCAGGGTGATCCGCTCTACAACGAGCAGCTCGCCACGCAGTTCACGAGCTACGACGTCGACAAGGCAAACGCCATGCTCGACACGATCATCCCGAAGCGCGACGACCAGAACTTCCGTCTGGACGACCAGGGCCGCCGCCTGACGGTGATCTTCGAAATCGACCAGGCACGCGCCGTCTTCCTCGACCTCTTCCAGCTGGTCATCCCGATGTTCCAGGCAGTCGGCATCGATGCGCAGATGCGCACTATGGACCGCTCGCTCTGGGAAACCCGCGTCCGCCAAGGCCGCGATTTCGATGCGACGGCCCACCAGTTCGGTGCGAACGGCGGCGTCGCTGCCATGCTCGACCCGCGCTACTACGTGCCGACGGATTCGAACGCCATGTACGCTCCGGCCTGGCAGCTCTGGTATCTCGACCGCAACAACGCCAATGCGGAAGAGCCCCCGGAAGAGACGAAGAAGCTGCTCGAGCTCTACGACAAGCTGAAGGCGACCTCCGATCCCGCCGGCCAGCAGGAGATCATGAAACAGATCCTGCAGGGTGCTGCCGACAACTTCTATGTCTTCGGCATTTCCCAACCACCGGATGGCTACGGCGTCGTCAAGAACAACATGAAGAACATCACCAAGACCATGCCGAATTCCTTCGGCTGGCCGACCCCCGCTCCCACCATGCCGGAGCAGTTCTACAAGGTCTGATGACCTGCAAAATGATGACGCATTCAAGGCGCCGGCTTTATCGGCCGGCGCCAAGGCCCCTCTTTTGCCAATGATTGGATGAAGACGATGCTCGACGCCAGAAGACAGAATACCGACACGCTGCGCACGCCGGACTGGTTCAAGACTGCAACGCGCTGGACCCAGCTCACCTTCGTGGAAGACGATCCGGAAAAATACGATCCGGCCTTCTGGGTCGATGTCTTCAAGCGCACCAAATCCAATGCCGTATGCCTCAGCGCCGGCGGCTACATCGCCTATTATCCAAGCGAAGTACCTTACCACTATGTGAGCAAATATCTCGGCGATAAAGACATCTTCGGCGCGCTCGTCGATGCCGCCCGCAAGCTCGACATGCATGTCATGGCCCGCGTCGATCCGCACGCGATCCACGACGATGCTGCAAAAGCTCATCCGGAATGGGTGATGATCAACGCCGACGGCACGCCGCGCCGTCACTGGGCCTATCCCGATGTCTGGGTCACCAATGCCTATGGCGACTACAACACCGTCTTCATGCCCGAAGTCGTCAAGGAAATCGTCCGCAAATACGATATCGATGCCGTCTTCGCCAATCGCTGGCAGGGCCACGGTGTCGACTATAGCGAAGACAGCGCACGCCGTTTCAAGGATATGTTCGGCCACGCCCTGCCGAAAAAGGCGGATGCTGATGATCCCGCCTGGCAGGCCTGGCTGCAATGGCGCCGCCGCGTGCTGACTGACATGATCGCCCAGTGGGACGATGCGGTCAAAGCGATCCGCCCGCATGCGAGCTTCATCCCGAATATGGGCGGCGCTTCACTGATGGAATTCGACCTCTCGGTCATCGCCAAACATTGCCCCTTCCTCGTTGTCGATCATCAGGGCCGCAAGGGTCTCGAACTCGGCTGGTCTGCCGGCCGCAACGGCAAGCGCATCCGCGCCACCTTCCCCGATCGCCCGGTCGTGCTCATCACCTCGATCGGCCCGGAAGAAGAATATCGCTGGAAGGATGCCGTCACCTCCGGCGAGGAAATGCAGCTCTGGATCAATGACGGCACGGCTCATGGCCTCTATGCCTGGTTCACCAAGTTCAACGGCGTCGTGCCGGATAAGCGCTGGGTAGAACCGGTCGCCGACGCCTTTGCACTGCAGGCAGCCGTCGAGCCGGTTCTCGAAAGTATGCAGCCGACAGCCGAAATCGCCGTCGTTGATCCTTCGACCACCCTTCGCCACTGGGCGCCGGAAGAACGGCACAATGCCGAGAAGCACGATCTCGGTTTCTACCACGCGCTCGTCGAAGCCCGCCTGCCCTTCGAGCTTCTCTCGGATCAGGTTCTGACCAAGGAAAATCTCGACCGTTTCAAGGTAATCATCCTCGCCAACGCTTCCTGCCTTTCGGATGCGCAGAACGAGGCGATCCGCGGCTATGTCGAACGTGGCGGCAGCGTCGTCGCTTCCTACGAAACCTCACTCCGCGATGAATTCGGCAAGAAACGCAACGAATTCGGCCTTTCGGATGTGCTGGGCGCCAAGTTCGTTTCCGGCCCGCGCGGCATCGTCAAGAACACCTATGTGGCACTGTCAGGCGATCATCCTCTCAACCAGGGCTACGAAGGCGCCGAGCGCATCATGGGCGGCACCCGCCTCATCCATGCCGATGCAACAGGCAATGCGACGACACCCTTCCTCTATGTGCCCGATTTCCCGGACCTGCCGATGGAGGAAGTCTATCCGCGCAAAGCTCCTGAAGGCGCCGGCGTGATCGCCCGCGAAACCGGCAAGGGCGGCCGCACGGTCTATATTCCCTGGAATATCGGCGAGATCTTCTGGGAAGTCTTCGCCGTCGACCACGGAAAGCTGATTGCCAATGCCGTCAACTGGGCGCTCGGCAAGACCTCGCGCGTCACGGTCGAAGGTCCCGGCGTCATCGATATGGCACTGCGCGACAGTGCCGAAGGTATCGCGGTCAGTCTCTTCAACCTCACCAACCCGATGATGATGAAGGGGCCGATACGCGAAAATTACCCTCTGGCGGCCCAGACGGTTTCAGTGGAAATTCCTCAGGGCAAGTCGGTCGCCAAGGCATGGCTCACCGTTACCGACCGCGCCGCAAACTTCAGCGTCAAGGACGGCCGCGTACAGGTGGAAGTGCCTGATATCGAGCGGCTGGAGGTTCTGCACCTCACCTGGAAATGAGGTGTCGAGACAAGGAGGAGCGTTTTCGGCCTGGAGGGGCCGAAAGCGGATGGAGATCCGAAGGAAGCGCCTGACCGGGCGCTCTCAACGGGAGGAGAAACATTCCGATGCTTGGCTATATCTTCAAGCGCGTGCTCTACATGATCCCGACCCTGTTCGGCATGTCGCTGATCTCGTTCCTGATCATCCAGCTGCCGCCGGGTGATTACCTGACCTCGATGATCGCGACGATGAGCGACAGCGGCCAGGCGGTCGACCCCGCGCAGATCGAGCGGCTGAAAGAGATCTACGGCTTCGACGACCCCTTCTATATCCAGTATCTGAAGTGGATATGGGGCATTGTCAGCCGCGGCGATTTCGGCTGGTCCTTCGAGTGGAACCAGCCCGTCTCCGGTCTCATCTGGGCACGCATGGGTTCAACGCTGGTGATTTCACTCCTGAGCCTGCTCTTCGTCTGGGTCGTCGCCCTGCCGATCGGCATCTATTCGGCCGTACGGCGCCACTCGATCAGCGACCACGTCTTCACCTTTTTCGGCTTCATCGGCCTTGCGGTACCGAACTTCATCCTGGCGCTGACACTGATGTATGTCGCCTATCGCTACCTCGGCCAGAGCGTCGGCGGCCTCAACTCCCCCGAATTTGCCGAAGCATCCTGGAGCCTCGCCAAAGCAGGCGATTTCCTCGCCCATCTCTGGATCCCCATTATCATCATCGGCGCGTCGGGCACCGCCGCCATGATCCGCATCCTGCGCGCCAACCTGACGGACGAGCTGCACAAGCCCTATGTCATCACCGCCCGCGCCAAGGGCCTGCCGGAATACAAGGTGATCCTCAAATATCCAGTGCGCATAGCGCTGAACCCCTTCGTCTCGGCGATCGGCTGGGTGCTACCCCATCTCGTCTCCGGCGTGACAATTACCGCCATCGTCCTGAACCTGCCGACCGCAGGTCCCCTGCTTTTCCGCGCGCTGGTCTCGCAGGACATGTATCTCGCCGGCAGCTTCATCCTGCTGCTCTCGGCACTCACCCTCGTCGGCATGCTCCTGTCGGACCTGCTGCTTGCGCTGCTCGATCCGCGCATCCGGTTCAATTGAGGAGGCGCCGATGACGCACGAAACATTCGGAACTCACACCGGCCCCTTGCATGTCGTCGCCGACGGCCCTTCGATCAGCCCGCTGAAACAGGGTAAGACGGTCTCGACAGCTGCCATCGGCCCATGGCGGTTGATCGCGGGCAAGCTGATCCGACAGAAGGTGGCAATGGTCGCCGGCGCGATCATCCTCTTCCTCTATCTCGTCGGCCTCTTCGCCGAGTTCCTGGCGCCTTCGCTGCCCGCGATCTCCAAGCCGCAATATACCTACGCCCCGCCGCAGGGTTTCAGCTTCTTCGTGGAGAAACCTGATGGTAGCTCGGAATTCAATTTCCATGTGAAGGGCTACAAGGTGGAGATCGACAAGGTGGCGCTCAGGCGCACTTTCGTGGTCGATGACACCAAGGTCGTACCGATCGGCTTCTTCGTCAAAGGCCCAGCCTACAAGCTCTGGGGCCTGATCCCGATGACCACGCGTTTCATCGGGCCGATCAACCTCAATGATCCTATGTACCTGCTCGGCGCTGACCGCCTCGGCCGCGACGTTCTCACCCGCCTGATCTACGGCACCCGCATTTCCATGTCGATCGGGCTCGTCGGCGTCGCCATGTCGCTTGTGCTCGGCGTTGTGCTCGGCTCCATCTCCGGCTTCTACGGCGGCTGGGTGGATACGCTGATCCAGCGCATCATCGAAGTTGTCAGTGCCATGCCGACCATCCCGCTCTGGCTCGGTCTTGCCGCGGCGATCCCGCTCGCATGGTCGCCTGTCAACGTTTATTTCGTCATTACCATCATCGTCTCGCTGCTCGGCTGGACCAGTCTTGCCCGCGAAGTGCGCGGCCGCTTTCTGGCGCTGCGCAGCGAGGATTTCGTCACCGCCGCCAAGCTCGACGGGTCGAGCGAGGCGCGGCTGATCTTCCGCCATATCCTGCCGTCGCTTACGAGCCACATCCTAGCCGTCGTCACCCTCGCAGTGCCGACGATGATCGTCGCCGAAACCTCGCTCTCTTTCCTCGGCATCGGCCTCAAGCCGCCGGTCGTCAGTTGGGGCGTGCTGCTGCAGGACGCCCAGAATATCCGCACGGTCGCGACCGCGCCGTGGCTGCTGATCTGGCCGTCTCTGGCAGTCGTCATAGCCGTCCTGTCCTTCAACTTCTTCGGCGACGGCCTGCGCGATGCAGCCGATCCCTATGACAATTGAGGAGGAAGCCATGACCGATCTTCCCGATGACGTCGTCCTCTCGGTTGAAAACCTCTCGATCGATTTCCGGCTGCGCACGCATATCCTGCATGCCGTCGAGGATGTGAGCTTCCAGCTGAAGCGTGGGCAGACGCTCTGCCTCGTCGGCGAAAGCGGCTCAGGCAAGAGCGTGACTGCCCGCTCGCTGCTGCAGATCGTCGACAAGCCAGGCACGATCGTCGGCGGCCGCATCCTGCTGCGCAATGGCAGCGAGATCACCGATATCGCCACCCTTCAGCCCGGCAGCCGCGCCATGCGGGAAATCCGCGGCCGGCACATCGGCCTCATCTTCCAGGAGCCGATGAGCTCGCTCTCCCCGGTCCACACGATCGGTTCGCAGATCATTGAAGCGATCCGCCTGCACAGCAATCTCGACAAGAAGGCGGCGCGTGCCCGCATGGTCGATTTGCTGGGCCAGGTGGAAATTCCCAATCCCGACAAGATGGCCGACCGCTACACATTCGAATTCTCCGGCGGCATGCGCCAGCGCGCCATGATTGCCATGGCCCTTGCCGGCAATCCCGATATCCTGATCGCCGACGAGCCGACGACCGCTCTCGACGTGACGACACAGGCCGAAATCCTCGACCTCATCAAGCGCCTGCAGGTCGAGCGCGGCATGGCGATGTTGCTCATCACCCATGACATGGGCGTGGTGGCCGAAGTGGCGGACGAAGTTGCCGTCATGCGCTTCGGCCATATCGTCGAGCGCGGCCCGGTCGATGCCATCTACCACGCCGCCACTCATCCCTATACACGCCAGCTGCTGGCCTCGACAGTGAAGCTGACGCATCATGTCGAAGGCAGGCAGCCGGCAATCGCCCTGTCTTCGGAAGCGCCGAAACCGATCTTGTCGGTCCGCAATCTCGGAAAAACCTTTGGCTGGCACGGCAATACCAATACGCTGCGCGCGGTCGATGACGCCAATTTCGATCTCTATCCCGGGGAGAACCTCGGCATCGTCGGCGAAAGCGGTTCCGGTAAGACGACACTCGGCCGCCTGATCCTGCGCACCGTCGAGCCGACGACCGGCACTGTCCTCTACCGTGGCAAGGATGGCAGAGAGACCGATGTCACCAAGCTCGGCAAGAAGGAACTGCGCAACTTCCACCGCGAAGTCCGCCTCGTCTTCCAGGATCCTTTCGCCTCGCTCAACCCGCGGATGACCGTCAAGGAAGTGATCGCCGATCCACTCATCGTCAACGGCCTTGCCAAAGGCAAAGCGCTGGAAGATCGCGTTGCCGAACTGATGCGGCTCGTCGGCCTCGATCCGATGGGCATGGAGCGTTACCCGCACGCCTTTTCCGGCGGCCAGCGCCAGCGCATCGGCATCGCCCGCTCACTCGCGCTCGATCCGCGCATCATCATCGCCGACGAAGCGACCTCGGCGCTCGACGTTTCGATCCGCAGCCAGATCCTCGACCTGCTACTCGATATCCGCCAGCGGCTGAACCTTAGCTTCATCTTCATTTCCCACGATATTTCCGTGGTACGCTATTTCTGTGACCGCGTGGCCGTCATGCATCGCGGTAAGATCGTTGAACTCGGCGAGGCTGAGCAGATCTGCACCGCACCGCAAGAAGCCTATACGAAAAGCCTCATTTCAGCCGTTCCCAATCCCGATCCCCGCGACAAGCGCATGCTGCACCGGCATCGTTTCGTCGCCCCCGCCAATGCCTGAGGATGTTCCAGTGCCGAAATTTTCCGCCAATCTTTCCTTTCTTTATCAGGACCTCGCCTTCCTCGATCGTTTCGCGGCAGCCGCCAAAGATGGTTTTGGTGCGCTCGAATATCTCGGCCCCTATGCCGAGCCGAAGGAAAAGGTCGCAGAGACGCTGAACGCAAACGGCCTGAAACAGGCGCTCTTCAACGTGCCCTCCGGTGACTGGGCCGGCGGCGAACGCGGCATCGCCTGCCTGCCGGATCGCATCGAGGAATTCCGCAGCGGCATCTCGCTCGCCCTCGATTACGCCAAGGCACTCGCCTGCCCGCAGGTCAACGTTATCTCCGGCCTCGTACCAAAGGGAGYCGATCTCGAGACGCTGGAAAAGGTGCTGGTTGAAAATCTGAAATATGCCGCGGAGCGCACTGCCGATGCCGGCGTGAAGTTGCTGATCGAGCCCATCAACCTGCGTGATATTCCGGGCTTCTTCCTGTCGAGCACCAATCACGCCGAACGCATCCTCGACAAGGTCGGCTCCGACAATCTCTACATCCAGTATGATTTCTACCACATGCAGATCATGCAGGGCGACCTGATCCCGACCTTCACGCGGCTGAAGGACCGGATCGCCCACGTACAGATCGCCGACAATCCCGGCCGCAATGAACCCGGCACGGGCGAGATCAATTACGGCTTCATCCTCTCCGAACTCGACCGCCTCGGTTACGACGGCTGGGTGGGCTGCGAATATAAGCCGAAGGCCGGCACCAGCGAGGGGCTTGGCTGGATGAAACCCTATCGGAAGTGAGCGTGACATGAATATCGGTTTTATCGGACTGGGCGTCATGGGCCGCCCGATGGCGGAACATCTGATCGATGCCGGCCACACGCTGCATCTGAGCCGCGTGAAGGACGCTTCGCAGCATCTCATCACCAAGGGCGGCAAGGCTGCCCATAGCGCCAAGGCTGTTGCCGAGGCCTCCGACATCATCATCCTGATGCTGCCGGATACGCCCGATGTCGAGGCGGTGCTCTTCGGCGAGAACGGTGTGGCCTCCGGCCTGTCGGCAGGCAAGCTCGTCATCGACATGAGCTCGATCTCGCCGGTTGCCACCAAGGATTTTGCCAGGCGCATCGAAGCGCTCGGCTGCGATTATGTCGATGCTCCGGTCTCCGGCGGCGAGGTCGGCGCCAAGGCTGCCTCGCTGACGATCATGATCGGCGGCAAGGAAGCGGCTTTCGAGCGCGCCCGGCCGCTCTTCGAAAAGATGGGTAAAAACATCACGCTGGTGGGCGGCGTCGGCGACGGCCAGACGGCCAAGGTCGCCAACCAGATCATCGTCGGGCTGACGATCGAGGCCGTCTCCGAAGCCCTGCTCTTTGCCAAACGGGCCGGCGCCGATCCGGCCAAGGTGCGGGCAGCCCTGATGGGCGGTTTTGCCGCCTCGCGCATTCTCGAAGTGCACGGCGAGCGTATGGTCAAGGAGACCTTCGAACCGGGCTTCCGCATCCGCCTGCACCGCAAGGACATGACGCTCGCGGTTGACGCCGCACGCGCGCTCGATCTTTCGCTGCCGAATACGGCGGCCACCCAGCAACTCATGAATGCCGCTGTTGCCAATGGCGACGGCGAACGCGACCATTCCGCCCTTATCCGCACGCTCGAGCTCCTCGCCGGAGGGCCGCGCTAGATCACGACCACCTAGAACACCCGGACGACATCTTCGACCGCCTCCTGCCGGAGCCTTTTTTCCGGACGGCGAAGCCATGTCCGGACATCGATAGAGAAGGACAGGACAATGCTTAGAAACGATATCCAATTCCCTTTCGGCGCCGTCTATTTCCGCAAGTCCAATCCGCCGCGCGACGATTGGGAGCGCGACTACACGACGGCAGGCGAAGATGGCATGAACATCTTCCGCCACTGGTTCATGTGGAGCGCAATCGAAGTGGCCCCCGGTGTCTATGACTGGGAAGAGTATGACCGCCAGCTCGATCTCGCCGCCAAGAACGGCATCAAGACAGTTATCGCCGAACTCATCCATGCCGTGCCGGACTGGGCCGTCCGCAAATATGCCGACGCCTTGCAGGTCAATGCCGATGGCACCAAGCTCGGCTCCTACATGGGCGTCTCGGCCGCAACCGGCGGCTTTTCCAACAATGGCGGCGGCGCCGGTGCGCTGACGCTGAACTGCCCGGAAGTGAAGGAAGCCGCCGGCAAGTTCCTGACCGCACTCGCCACCCGCTACAAGGACCATCCGGCGATCTACGGCTATGACGTCTGGAACGAGGTCAACTATTCCGCCGATGTCGATTACAGCAGCTATGCCAAGTCCGCCTTCCGCAAATGGCTGGAGAAGAAATACGGCAGCCTGAAAGTGCTCGCCAAGGCGTGGCATCGCTACAGCTATGCCGAATGGGAGGATATCGAGCCGCCGGTCCATATGGCCCCCTACCCCGAATGCATCGACTGGCTGCAGTTCAAGCGCGACAATTTCTATGGCCAGATGCAGTGGCGTATCGATACGATCCGCGCCGTCGACCAGAAGAATGTCATTGCCGCCCACGGCATATCCGGCGCGATCCCCAACATGGCCGCCAATGGCTGCGACGACTGGCTCGCCGCCTCCAAGGTGGAAATCTACGGCTTCACATGGATCCAGGCCCGTAAGGGCACCGAGCCCTGGAAGACCTGGTACGGTGTCGACATCAATCGCGCCGCTGCCCGCGGCAAGCCCTTCTGGCACGCCGAGCGTCAGGGCGGCCCGCTCTGGCTGCAGCCGCAGGTGATCGGCCGCGACAAGGAAGACGGCCGCGTCGCCGAGCCTGAGGATATCCGCATCTGGAGCATGACCTCCTTTGCCGGCGGCGCCCGCGGCGTCCTCAATCTGCGCTGGCGCCCGCTACTCGACGGCCCCCTCTTCGGCGCCTTCGGCGCCTATGGCATGGACGGCAGCCGCACGCCGCGCTCCGACCTGCAGAGCGCCATGGCGAAATGGGCGAACGACCCGGCGCAGAAGACACTCTGGGACGCAAAGCCGGTGCGAGGCGAAGTCGGCATTCTCGTTATCCCCGAAACACAGGAATGGGATTACCTGCTGAATTACGACCGTAAAGAAAAACCTTATCCGGAAGCCATGTGGGGCGCCTATCGCGCCTTCCTCGGCCAGGGCTTGCAGCCGGATTGGGTGCATATCGACGATATTGACGCCTATGACTTCCTCTATTTCCCCTGCCCGATCATGTTCACTGCCGAACAGGCCGCGCGCCTGAAGACCTGGGTGGAAAAGGGCGGCACACTGATTGCCGAAGCCTGCCCCGGCTATTTCGGCGACCGCGGCCATGTCGGCCAGGTGCAGCCGAATATGGGTCTCGACGAGGTCTTCGGAGCCCGCGAGGAGGAAGTGGAATTCATGCCCGATATCGGCAACCGTATCCACTTCAAGTTCGACGATATCGCCGTCGATGGCGGCGGTCTCCTGCAATCCTACCGCCTCACCGGCGGCACCGGCCGCGGCACGTTCGATGGCGGGCGTTTGGCCGTCATCGAAAACCGCTTCGGC
Organism: Rhizobium sp. P1_E6; assembly: GCF_056405875.1. Lineage (NCBI taxonomy): Bacteria > Pseudomonadati > Pseudomonadota > Alphaproteobacteria > Hyphomicrobiales > Rhizobiaceae > Rhizobium > Rhizobium sp. P1_E6. The sequence continues at coordinate 72,845 of NZ_JBFUBG010000008.1, forward strand.
AAGGGCCGCACCCTGCTGATCGGCACAAACCCCTCGGTCGCCTTCTACCGCACCGATGGCAAGGCCAATGCCGCCTTCTTCGCCGAACTGGTGAAATGGAGCGGCAGGGCGCGTCATGCGACGCTTTCCAATGATGCGGTCTTCGCCCGCATCCACAAGGGCGAAAAGGGCAGCTTCCTCTGGCTGGTCAATCCGACACGCAAGGCCCAGACGACCACGGTCAGCCTCGCGGACGGAAAACTGTCAGGCAACAAGCCCGCCTGGCCGGTAAACCACGCCTATGATGCTGGCCGCCTCGAAGTGCCGGCTCGCGATGTCCTGATCCTGCCGCTGGCCTGATCAGCGAGCGACAAGCTGCTCGACCCAGCCGCCTTGCGAAAGCGCGGCGCGGTCGAGTTCGCTTTCGATGCGACCGGCCTGCATCAGCACGGCCCGGTCGCACATATGCGCGACGACGCCGGGATCGTGGCTGACGAGCACGAAGGTCATCCCATGCGAAGCCTTCAGGTCGTTCAGCAGATTCAGGATTTCGGCCTGCACCGAGACATCGAGCGCCGAGGTCGGCTCATCGAGCAGCAAAAGATTCGGCTTCAGGAGCAGCGCGCGGGCAATCGCCACACGCTGCCGCTGCCCGCCGGAAAGCTGGTGCGGATAGCGCCCGGCAGCAGTGGCCGGCAGGCCGACCTGATCGAGCGCGATACGCACCTCATCCTCGACATGGCGTACTCCCCGCAGAGCCAGCGGCTCGCCCAGAATGCGGGAAATGCGGTGGCGCGGATGCAGCGAGGAATAGGGATCCTGAAACACCATCTGGATATTGGAGCGTAGCGCGCCGGTGATCTTATGTCCCGGCAGCAAGGCCTCATCGAAGACTGTGATGGAGCCCTGCCAATGGGTGTTCAGCCCCGCAACGGCACGCAGCGCCGTCGTTTTGCCGCAGCCGGAGGGACCGATCAGCCCGAAGGTCTCGCCCGGCGCAACCTCGAAGCTGACACCACGTACGGCGGTAAAACCCTTGCCGCCGCTCTGAAAAGTCACGGAAAGATCGGAAACGGAGAGCGCGCTCATGCCTCGTCTCCGTAAACCGGCAGCCGTGTCCCGTAGGTCGCCGCCGAAGGCCGCGCCGCCCAGAGCGCCCGCGTATAATCCGATTTGGCATTGGCAAGATCAGCCGACGCCATCTGTTCCTCGATCTTGCCATGCCGCATGACCATGACGCGGTCGGCATAACGCGAGACCTGCTGCAGATCATGGCTGATGAGCAGCAGCCCCATGCCGAGTTCTTCGGTCAGCGACCGCAGCAAGGTCAGGATCTGGTCCTGCAGACCGCGATCCAAAGCCGATGTCGGCTCATCGGCGATCAAGAGTTTCGGCCGGTTGATCAGCATGGCCGCGATCATCACGCGCTGCCCCATTCCGCCGGAAAGAGCAGCCGGAAAGCTCGAATAGACACGCTGCGGATCGGGCAAACCGACCTTATCCAGCATATCGAGCGCCCGCTCGCGCCGTTCGCCAGACGATAGTTTCGTGTGCAGAAGTAGCGCCTCTTCGACCTGCCGGCCGACCTTGTGGGCCGGGTTCAGCGAATATTTCGGATCCTGCAGGATCAGCCCGATACCACTACCGCGCAGCCTGTTCCAGCCGGACGCAGGTAGCGTCGTCAGCTCCTGCCCGTCGAAGGTTAGACGCTTTGCCCGCACCTCCGCTCGACGTGGCAGTAGCCCCATGATTGCGCGACCGGTCATGGACTTGCCGGAGCCGGATTCACCGACCAGCGCCACGACCTCGCGACCCACCGAGAAGGAAATGCCATCGACGACGCGCACCGGCCCTGCCTCTGACGGAAAGGCGATCGACAGATCCTCGACGGAAAGCAGCGGCTCAGTCATGGCGCGGATCCAGGATATCGCGCAGGCCATCGGCCAGCATGTTGAAGGCGAAGGAGGTGATCAGGATGGCAAAGCCAGGTACAGCCGCCACCCACCATTGATCGAAGATTACCTGYGTTCCCTCCGATACCATCGAACCCCATTCCGCTGTCGGCGGACGCACCCCGAGACCGAGGAAGCCGAGGCCTGCGGCAGCAAGGATAATGCCCGAGAGGTCGAGCGCCAGACGAATGATCGCCGAAGGCAGCACCAGCGGCAGGATGTGCCCCCAGAGTAGCCTTACGCCGCGGATACCAACCATTTCGGCCGCTGCCAGATAATCGCTCCGCCGCAGCGCCGCCGTCTCGACGCGGGCCTGGCGCGCATAGGCGGGCCAGCTTGTCAGCGCCAGCGCCAGCGCACCGTTGATCAAGCCCGGCCCCATGATCGCGACGAAGGCGAAGGCCAGCAGCAACCGCGGAAAGGACATGACGATATCGGTAATCCGCATCAGCACGCGCTCGGTCATCCCGCCGAAGAAACCCGAGAGGATGCCGACGAGAATGCCGAGCGGCGCCATCAACAGCACGACGACGAGCACCAGCAGCAGCGTTGGCCGCGCGCCATAGATGATGCGCGACAGAATATCCCGGCCGAAACCATCGGTGCCAAACCAGTGCGCAGCATCAGGCGGCATCAGGCGATTGGCCGTTTCCTGCAGGTTCGGATCATAGGGCGCAATCAGCGGCGCCAGTAGCGCCAGTGCCAGAATGAAAAGCACGACCACACTGCCCACCGCAGCCGAAGGTGAGCGCAGCACGCGACGCAGGAAGGATGGACCGCCGAGCGGCGCCTGGACGATCGCACTCATCGCTTCCTCCCCGATTCCAGCCGTGCCACGCCAAGATCGGTCAGCGCGTTGAGAAGCACGAAGGAGGCACCGACGACCAGCGTCGCGCCAAGGATTGCCGGCATGTCGCCGGCAAACATCGCCGTGGTCAGATACCGGCCGATACCCGGCCAGGCAAAGACGGTCTCGGTCAGCACGGCGCCTTCCAGCAGGCTTGCATAGGAAAGGGCAATCACTGTCAGCAGCGTCCCGGAAATATTCGGCAGGATATGGACGAAGACGATACGGCGAAGGCTCGCGCCCTTGGCGCGCGCCGTCGTCACATATTCCTGCCCGAGTTCGGTGAGGATCGCGGCGCGCGTCAGCCGCGAAATCGCGGCGAGAGCATGGAGGGCCAGCACGATCGCCGGCAACGCCAGATGCGCCAGCGCGTCGCGAAAGGCACCCGCCTTGCCCGATATCCAGGTATCGACAAGCGCAAAGCCGGTGACCGATTTGACCGTATATTGAAAGACGACATCCGCCCTGCCCGGCCCCGGCGCCCAGTGCAGCCGCGCGTAGAACAGCAGCAACATCAACAGGCCAAGCCAGAAGATCGGCACGGAATAGCCAAAGAGAGACACGAAACGGGCAAGCCCGTCCACCCATGTCCCCTGCCGCATGGCGGCGGTGACACCGAGCGCAAGACCGATGACCGCGCCGAGAATGATCGCCGCCGTCGCAAGCTCTATCGTTGCCGGGAATGTGCGGGCGATATCGTTTGCGACGGGTTGACCGGTCGAAATCGACTGACCGAAATTCCCCGAGAGCGCCGTCTCGACATAACGGAAAAACTGCACCGGCAGCGGCTGATCGAGCCCAAGTTCGAGGCGCGCCTGTTCATAGGTCGACTGGCTGGCATGATCGCCGACGAGCTGCAGCGCCGGATCGATCGGCGATAACCGCGTCATCGCGAAGGTCACCAGCGCCAACCCGAAGAGCGTCAGCGCGAAGGACCACAGCCACTTCGAAAGCGGCCAAACGAACGACAACTCCCGCCAGCTGTTGCGCTGGCGGGAGTTGGTCATGTCGGCATTGTCAGTCGTTGCCGTTTGCGGCACTTATTTTGCTACCTTGTCGTAATAGACCTGGTCTGCGTTCAGACCCTGCGCATAGTTCTTCACCTTGTCGCTTAGCACGACCTGGTCATTGCCTTGAAGCATGAAAACGAAGGGCGAGCTTGCCTGGATCTTCTTCTGCAGATCCTGGTAAAGCGCAGCGCGCTTGGCGGCATCCTGTTCCTTCACCGCGGCAAGCGTTTCGTCGGTCAGTTCCGGGATCACCCAGCCAGCCTGCTTGGCAACGGTATTGGCCGAGTTGTCCTTGTTGATCGCGAAGGCGCTGGCGTTGGAATGGGCGTCGAAATAATCCGGGATCCAGTAGCGCAGCGTCATCTCGAATTTGCCGGCGCGGCCGCGGGCATAGATGTCGCTGGCAACACCCGGCTGAATGTCGAGCGTGATGCCAGCCTGAGCGAAGGTCGACTGCAGCGACTGGGCGATCGACAGGAACGGCTGGTCGTTGAAGACGATGAATTCGATCTTGAACGGCGTCTTGATACCAGCGTCCGCAAGGATCTTCTTTGCCTTCTCGACATCGAGCTTGAAAGGCGTGTCGCTGAGCGCACCAGGGAAGCCGTTCGGCAGGAAGGCCTGGTGAACGCTGCTCTGGCCACGCAGCAGGTTCTTGGTGATGCCGTCATAATCGACGAGGTAACGTGCCGCTTCCCATAAGGCGGGGTTGCCGAGCGTCGGGTTCGCCTTGCTGTTCAGCAGGATATAGTCCTGGCGGGCGGAAGGAACGGAGAGCACCTTGACGCCGCTCTTGTCCTTCAGCGCTTCGATCTGGTCGGCGGACAGGCCACGGGCGATATCGGCATCGCCCTGCTCGACGAGCAGGCGGCGGGCGCCGACGTCAGGCACATTGCGGATGATGACGCTTTCGAGCGTCGGCTTGTCGGAAGAATTGGCATTGGCCTGCAGCACCAGCGCCTCATGCGGCGTGTAGGTAGCGATCGTGTAAGCGCCGCTGCCGGCCGAATTGGTCTTTAGCCAACCATTGCCGAAATCGTTGTCCTTGGCCTGCGGCGAAACCGTCTGCTCGTCGACGATGGAGGCAATCGGCGCCGTCAGGATCGAGAGCGCGAAGCCAGAGCCAACATCGGCCGTCCAGGTGAGCTTGATATGCTTGTCGTCAACCTTGGTGATCGCAGCATCGACATTGTCGGCCTTCCAGCCGAGTTCGTTGAGGATGAAGGCCGGCGACTTGTTGAGCTTCACGGCGCGCGTCAACGAGAAGATCACGTCTTCGGGGCGAACCGGATTGCCGGACGCGAACTTGGCATCAGAAAGCGCGAACGTCAGGCTCTTGCCATCGCTGCCGGCTTCCCAGCTAGCGGCAAGTGCAGCCTCGATCTTCGTGCCGTCATCGCGGTTGGACTGCACGAGGCGCTGATAGATATTGTTGAAGGACTGGACGGTCGTCAGCTCGAAGCCTTCGGCCGGGTCGAAGCTGACGGCATCGTCGATCGACTGGGCAACGACGAGCACGTTCGGCGGCGTTTCGGCGTGAACGACCGGCGCGCTGAATGCCAGCGCCAGGCTGAAGACAGTGCCGAGCAGCTTGGCGCGGCTGGTGATGATGGACATGGAAAACTCCCCTCGGGTGATGAAAAAGTCAGTTGGCGCCTTCGGCGAAAGCCTCAAGCTCGGGATCGAAATCGACCTCGACAACATTGATGTAGACGGCAGTGGCAATCATGATACCGGCAAAGGCGACGAGATCGACGAGCACCTTGGTGTCGTAGCGCGCCTTCAATTCGGCCCAGATATCGGCAGGAATGGCCTTGGAATCGGCGACAACAGCCGTGCCAAAACGTTTAAGCAGCGATTCCGTTTCGCTGAGTTCGAGAGCATCCGGGTTGAACCCGGTCTTGATCAGCGCTCGGCGAAAGAAGGTGATGGCGATATCGGACTTCAGCGCCTTGGAGATCGAATGCGAGAAGATCCATATCTCGCGATCGCTGATGGCGGGATTGAGCTCGGCCCGGAGCGTGAACCACTCGGCATAGATACGGTGGGCTTCCGGCGAATGCAGCAAGGTCCGCTTCATGTTGGTCATGTTGCCCCGAACGCGCACTTCCTCGTCATGCGCTGCGCGAATCTCTTCGGAAGCGGTGTCGTAATCGATGTAGGGAAGCTGGCTCATGCGAATTGCTCTTTCTTTGTGCGATAAAGGCTAGCGGGATGGCGAGATATTGTGCAGTCCATATTCATCCAGCTTTCCCGCCTTTTGACGAAAAATATTCCGCAGAACGTTACCGGGAAAAACGAACTTTTCGTCACAGATATATCAGCATTCCTTATTGGGCGTTCTTGACATCAGCGCGCACAAACGACACGATGAAACCGGTTTCAATCGTACATAAGGGAGTGATCGTGCGGTTCGACCTTTCGATCCTCTTGCCCCATCTGGGCTTTCTCGGTCAAGGCGCGCTGCTGACAGCAGAAGCTTGTGCTCTGGCACTGATCGGCAGCGTCATCATGGGCGCTTTCGTCGCCATCGCGCGCACGTCTTCATCCACCCTTCTGCGCCGGATTTCCTTCGTCTACGTGGATATCTTCCGCAACGTGCCTTTCATCGTGCAGCTGTTCTTCTTTTATTACGGCCTGCCGGAGATCGGCATCTATATCGATGCCTTCACCACGGGTGTCGTTGCGCTGTCGATTGCCGGCGGCGCCTATGCCTCCGACGTTATCCGCGCCGGCATTCTGGCGATCGATCCCGGCATCATCGAAGCCGCAGAAGTAAGCGGCCTGTCCCGCCGGGTGACCTTCACCAAGATCGTACTGCCGATCGCGCTTAGAACCTCCGTTCGCCCGCTCGGCTCGGTGCTGATCAACATGGTCCTGACCTCCTCGATCCTCTCGACCATCACGCTTAACGAGCTCACCGGCTCGGCCCAGATCGTCGTCTCGCAGACTTACCGGCCCTTCGAAGTCTATGTCGTGCTGCTGGTCGTCTATGCCGTACTGACCTATCTCGTTTCGCTCGGCATCGCCCTCCTCCACCGCCGCCTGAACCGCGACATGATGGAGGCCGTAGCCTGATGCGTTTCTCCGATTTCACACCATTCGACATCTGGCTGCTGCTACAGGGCCTCGGCGTCAGCCTCGGCCTGTTCTTCTCGACTTCGCTGATCGGCCTGCTGATCGGCACGCTCTGGGCCGTTTGCCGCTTCTATCGCGTGCCGGTGCTGACATCAGTCATCACCTTCTTCGCCGAACTCCTGAAGAACTCGCCCGTGCTGGTGCAGCTCTTCCTTGTCTTCTTCGGCCTGCCCGGCCTCTTCCATATCCGCATCACACCGACAACGGCCGCGATGATCACGCTGTCTGCCAATTCGGCGGCCTTCGTCTATGTCATCGCGGTCTCGGCAATCGAATCCATCGGCCGCGACCAGATCGAGGCCGCCCGCGTCTTCGGTCTCACGCGTTGGCAGGTGCTGCGCCACGTCGTGGCGCCGCAGGCCATGGCCTTCGCGATCGGCCCGCTGACAGCGCTTCTCGTCAACCAGTTGCAGGTCACCTCGCTGATCTCGGTCATCGGCGTCGTCGATCTCACCAAAATCGGCAACATCCTCAACCTGCGCACGCTGAAACCCTTCATCGTCTGGACGGTGGTCGGCCTGCTTTATTACGCCTGCGCCAAGCTGCTCGCATGGCTCGGTGCCCGCTTTGAAAACCGCCTCAGGGCGCATGCCGCCTGGAGAGGGCTCTGATATGCTCAAAGTAGAAAACGTCAAAAAGGCCTTCGGTCCCGTCATAGTCCTCGACGGCGTCAACCTCACCATCAAGCCCGGCGAGGTCGTCTCCATCCTCGGCTCATCCGGTTCCGGCAAGTCGACGCTGATCCGCTGCATCAACGGTCTGGAAAAATTGAACGGCGGCAGCATTACCGTCGACGATTTCGACGTCAGCAAGCCGAAGGATCTGGCGGAAGCGCGCAAACGGTCGGGCACCGTCTTCCAGCTCTTCAATCTCTATCCGCATATGACTGTGCTCGGAAACATCACGCTGGCGCCGATCGAAGTGTTGAAGAAGCCGCGCGCCGAAGCCGAAGCTGGCGCCCGCGCCCTGCTACAGTCTGTTGGCCTTGGCGATCGCGCCGAAGCCTATCCCGCGCAGCTTTCGGGCGGCCAGCGCCAGCGCGTCGGCATCTGCCGGGCGCTCGCCATGCAGCCGCGTTATCTGTTGCTTGACGAAGTCACCAGCGCGCTCGACCCGGAAATGACCTCGGAAGTTCTGGCGATCCTCGCCAAACTGGCGACCGAGGGCACGACCATGCTCTTCGTCACCCACGAGATCGAATTCGCCCGGCAGATTTCCAATCGCATCGTCTTCCTCGACAAGGGAAAGCTGCTCGTCGACCTGCCGACTGCCGATTTCTTCGCTCCCGAAGGCGGCATGTCGCATCAGCGTATCGCCCAGTTCCTGTCCAAAATGCGCAAAGATTAGAGGTATTCATGCTGCTCTTGGCCAATAAAGAAGCCTGGCCCGGTTTCCCGACGACGGTGCAGATGTTGCGCGAGGGTGCCATCAGCCTCGACGCCATGGTCGCCGGCATCAGCAAGGTGGAAAGCGAAGTCAAGGTGCGCAGCGTCGGTTACGGCGGCTGGCCGAACATGCTTGGCAATATGGAGCTCGACGGGGCCGTCATGGACGGCAACACCCGCGATGTCGGCACCGTCGGCGCCGTGCCGAACACGCTGCCGGTTGCCCGCCTCGCCCACGAAGTCATGAAGCGCCTGCCGCACGTCATGCTCACCGGCGACGGTGCCCGTCGCTTTGCCAGTGAAATCGGTTTCTCCGAAGACGACGTGCTGTTCGAAGACAGCAAGCGCGTCTGGTGGGAACGGCTGGAAAAGGAGCTTTCGCCGGAGGAACTGGCGAAATTCCCCAATATTCCGCTGGCCCCGCTGAGCCGCACCATCACCGATCCCGAGCGCGTGCGCGACACCACCGTTTTCCTGTCGGCTGATCCGGCGCGCGGCATCCACGCTGCGACGTCCACCTCGGGTTGGGCCTGGAAATATCCCGGCCGCCTCGGCGACAGTCCCATTCCCGGCGCCGGCTTCTATGCCGATAGCCGTTATGGCGCAGCCGCCTGCACCCATACCGGCGAGATGACCATGCGTTGCTCGACTGCGCGCACGGTCGTCCTGGCGCTCAAATTCGGCTATTCGCTTTCCGACGCGGTTAAGCTCGCCGTCGAGGAGCTCAAGGAATTATCCTCCGGTTTCCTGGCCGGCGTGGTCATCCATGCCGTCGATGCCAAGGGCAACCATGAGGTCGTGAATTTCAGATGCGAGGGCGAGATCCGCTACTGGCTCTGGGAGGACTCGATGCCCGAACCGGAGCTTCGGGCAGCGAAACAGGCATAATCAAGAAGAGGGAAATGGAACCATGAAACGCATTCTCACAGCCATTGCCGCGCTGGCCATCGTTGCCGGCTCTGCGCTTCCGTCCTTTGCCGGCATGATCGACGATATCCGCTCGCGCGGCGTCGTGCACATCGGCGTATCGCTCGGCGGCGAGCCGATCGGCTTCCGCGACGCGCAGAATAACCCTGTTGGTTATGACGTCGACGTCGCCAATCGCCTGGCCGAAAAGCTTGGCGTACCGGTCGAATTTACCGACGTCTCCGGCGACGCCCGCATCTCCATGCTCGTTTCCGGCCAGATCGACGTGGCGATCGCCAATACTTCGGCCACGCTCGAGCGCGCCAAGGTCGTCAACTTCTCGATCCCCTATAATCGCGCCGGCCTGCGTGTCATCGTCCAGAAAGACTCCGGTATCAAGGAATTGAAGGATCTCGCTGGCAAGAAGGTCGTCGTCGGCCGCGGCACAACGGGCGAAACCTTCCTGAAGACGGCCGTGCCGGATGCGCAGCTCGTCTATGTCGACCAGTTCGCACCTGACGGCGTTCTGCAGCTTCAGCAGAAGCGCGTCGATGCGGCGATCGAAGACTCTTCGCTGCTCGACTACCTCGCTACCAAGAACCCGACGCTGGTCACCCTTGCTGGCCTCTATTCCAACGACCCGATCGGCATCGCCGTTGCCAAGGGCGATCCGGAATTCGTCCGCTGGCTCGACATGTTCGTCTCCGACTACATCCAGTCGGGTGCGTATGAAGCCAACTACAAGAAGTGGTGGGGCGCCGAAGCCAACCCGCCGGCTCTGAACCCGCAGTGGTAAGCTGATCCTGACAGGCCGCCTCCGGGCGGCCTGTTTGCCATCAGGCAGTCAGGCGCGGAAAGAAGGTCGTCGGCACGATGACCGGCGGCTGGTTGGGCCGAAAAGTGCCGGGGTTGGCGATGAAATCCACCATCTGCTCCACGTAGACACCCTTGTCGTAGCCGATCGAGGAAATCGGATAGGCATCGAAATCGGTGAGCGACAGGTTGTCGAAGCCGTACAGACGAAAGCGCGTCGGCCGGTTGGCGGGAAAGTCGACGCGGCAGACATCGAGAATACCCATGGCCATCGCATCCGACGTGCAGAAGATCGCATCGGGGCAATCGGCGCCGGTCAAGACCGCAGCCGCAGCATGCCCGCTCTCATAGGAGTAGTCGCCTTGCACCGTCCGCCCCAGCTCTATGCCGTTTTCAGCGAAAGCCTGCCTGTAGAAGCCGATGCGTGCCTGCTCCACCGGCGAGGACGAACGACCGGTCACGAGCCCCGCCCGCTTCACACCCTTCGTTGCGGCATCGGCGACGGCTTCAGCAATTCCACTGCCTTCATCGGGAATGACGACTGGCGAAAGGTCGTCATGCAGGCCGTTCAACATGATAACCAGATCGGAACGAAACATGCGCCGCACGGTGGCAGCATCCGCAAAATCCGAAAACACGAGCGCCGCATCGACGTGATAGGCAACGCCATTGCGCAGAAATTCCTCGACGCGGGCCACCGAACCGATGCGGATCATGATGACCTGCTTGCCGATCGATTGGATCTGGTCCAGCAGCCGGTCGAAAAGATCGAGGTCCGAGAGATCGTGGATGTGGTTGACGACAACGGCGACGAGGTTGACCGTTTTGGTCGTCAGGCTCTGCGCCAGAAGGTTCGGCTTGTAGCCAAGCTGTGCAGCCGCCTCGACCACTCTTTCACGCTTATCGGCCGAAACCGGTCGCGGCTCGGTGGAGAGCGCCCGGCTGGCGACCGCACGCGACACTCCGGCCAGCTTTGCAACATCGGCAATCGTCGGGGCGGCATCGCGGCCAATGTTTTGTGTCATGTTCGAGCGCTTTCCAACCTGTCATGGCGTGATAGCGCAGGGAAGCGCATCTTCGCTATCGGAAACTTGCGATCATCCACTTTCGTGGCATTGAAACCGATGCCACGATCCCTTTTCGCCTCAATGCCAGCCTGAATGGAGGAACTGTATGGCAATCACCCTATCACCCATAGCCCTGCCCGATTTTGGACCTGTGGCCGCCGAACAACCGCAGATTCCGGCGGCAACCTATGCCGCCCGCGCGGATGCCGCGCTGAAAGCTGCCGGTACCGACTGGCTCGTCGTCTATGCCGACCGCGAGCACTTCGGCAACATCATGTTCCTCTCCGGTTTCGAACCTCGCTTCGAAGAGGCCCTGCTATTGCTCGGCCCGAAGGGAAAGCGGGTGATTATCACGGGCAATGAATCCGAGAGCTATACGGTGCTTGCCCGCCTGCCGGGCATCGACGTGCTGCGAGCGCAGACCTTCAGCCTCATGGGCCAGGACCGCAGCCAAAACCCGCGCCTCTCCGACCGTCTGCGCGACGCCGGCATCGGCAAGGGCGACAGCATCGGCCTCATAGGCTGGAAGTATCTTTCGGCGGAGGAGGATGAGGATCATGCAAACTGCTTCTTCGTGCCCGACTTCATCGTCTCTGCGCTACGCCGCTTGGCCGGCAAGATCACCGATGCGACTGCCGTTCTCATGCATCCCGAGACCGGCTTGCGTGCCGTCGTCGATGTCGACCAGCTCGCCGCCTTCGAATGGGCTTCGGCCCGCTGCTCACGTGCTCTCTGGCGTGTCGTCTCAGGTGTTCGCGAAGGCGACAGCGAGTTCGAGGCACTCGGCAGACTGGGCTACCAAGGCGATCCGCTGAACCTGCACACCATGTTCGCCTCTGTCAGTTCTGGCGAGGCCATCGTCGGCCTGCGCAGCCCGACGGCACGGCGTCTGAAGAAGGGTGATGGCGTAACGACTGCCCTCGGTTACTGGGGCGCCCTCTCCTCCCGCGCCGGCCTGCTGACCGACCATGACGACGCCTTCCTGAAACCTGCCAAGGCCTATTTTGAAGCGCTGATCATCTGGTACGAGACGGCCGATATCGGCACGACCGGCGGCGATCTCTTCGCATCCGTCACCGAAAAGCTGAAATCCGCCGGCCTGAACTCAGCGCTCAACCCCGGCCATCTCGGCAGCCACGAGGAATGGCTGCATTCGCCGGTCCGCCCGGGCTCCACCGAACGCCTGCGCTCAGGCATGCCCTTCCAGGTCGACGTCATCCCCGTGCCCATGCCGGCCGGCCGGGCGCTCAACTGCGAGGATGCGGTCGCCTTTGCCGATGCAGAGCTTCGTGAGGCAATCCGCACGAAGTACCCCGAGATGCATGCCCGCATCACCGCTCGTCGTACGTTCATGGCGGATAAGCTCGGCGTTTCCTTGAATGAGAACATACTGCCTCTGTCCGACACGCCGCTTTACCTGCCACCCTTCTGGCTGAAAGCGAACCATGTGCTGGTCCGCGCATAGCGCGCAAAGGATCGACGGCCCTTGGCTGTCGGTCCGACCTTACCTAAATTTGGCTTGAAAGCAGGAGGAGCGGCATGAGCGACGATCACAAGCATATCGACTGGCGCGAACATGGCGTGAAGGTCATTCCCGGCAACGCACTCGATCCGAATACGGCGCAGACACCGGGCATGAACCGCGCAACCGCCATCAACAATGCRCGCGCCGGGGCGGAAAAGATCTGGGCTGGTACGGTGACGATCCATGCCAATGCCAAGACCGGCGCCCATCATCACGGCGATCTCGAAAGCATCATATATGTGGTGAAAGGCAAGGCACGCATGCGCTGGGGCGAAAACCTCGAATTCACCGCAGAAGCCGGCCCCGGCGATTTCATCTACGTGCCGCCTTTCGTTCCCCATCAGGAAATCAATGCCAACCGTGACGAGACGCTGGAATGCGTGGTCGTGCGATCAGGCCAGGAACCTGTGGTCGTCAACCTCGACATCGAACCGGTCGAAAAGCCCGAAGACGTCCCCTGGATCGACCCCATCCACCGCCACTAGCTCTCAAGCAGCGGCGACGATCATCGCCGCGCCCTTTTCCGCCACCATCATCGTCGGCGCGTTGATATTGCCGGCTGTGATGTTCGGGAAAACCGAGGCATCGACGATCCGCAGCCCGGTGATGCCGTGCACCCTCAGGGAGGCGTCGACCACGGATGTCGTAGCATCCGGCCCCATCGAAGCCGATCCGCAGAGGTGGTAGATCGAACCGGAATTGCCACGGAAATAGGTCAGCAACTCCTCATCCGTCTGAGCTTCTACCGAAGGCGGCATTTCGGCTTTGGTGATCGATTGCAGAGCCGGCGCTTCCATGATCCGGCGCACCAGCCGGCTGCCCTGAATGACCTCTTCCTCGTCATGCACAGTGCCGAGATAGTTCGGCTTGATCTGCGGCGCTTCCGTTATCTCGGGCGAGACGATGCCAACCGTGCCGCGGCTCGTCGGCCGGCAGGAATTGAAGGCGAGCAGAAAACCGGAATAGGGCTCCGGCTTCAAACCTGCCTTCGGATCCGTCGGAATGCGATAGGAGAGCGGGTTGAAATACAGCTGGATATTCGGCCGCTCTTCCTCCGGACGGCCGCGCAGGAAGGCGCCGGCCTGGTTGACGCTGAGTGCCAGCGGCCCGCGCCGCGTCAGGATATAGCGCAGTGCCTGCCGCGCCTGGCCGAACAGCGTTCCAAGCTCGTCATTCAGCGTCGGCACCGTGGAGCGGTAATAGAAGCTGGCGCAGAGATGATCCTGCAGGTTTTTGCCGACCGCCGGCAAATGCCGCACCAGCGGAATGTCGAGCGATTGCAGATGTGCACCGTCGCCGATGCCCGAGAGCTGCAGAAGCTTCGGCGTATCGACCGCACCGGCCGAGAGGATGACTTCCAGTCGCGCTGAATAGCTGGTGATGCCGCCGGCACCGATCACCTCCACGCCGGTCGCGCGAGCTTCCGCATCCACTATCACTCGGCGCACCCGGCTGTTGCGCAGGATGGCAAGATTGGGCCGCCCGAGCGCCGGCCTCAGATAGGCGAGCGATGATGAGGAACGAACGCCATTCCGCGTATTGATGTCATAGATGCCGGCGCCTTCGATGCTTTCGCCATTGAAATCCGCATTCAGCGGCATCTGCAGTTCGGCACAGGCTTCCAGGAAACGGTCGGTAATCGCATGCGACTGACCACGCATCGGCGTCACATGAATCGGCCCGCCGCCGCCATGATATTTGCTCTCGCCGCCCGCATGGGTCTCCAGCTTGCGGAAGAATGGCAGCACGTCCTCATAACCCCAGCCGAGATTGCCGGCAGCCTTCCAGTCTTGGAAATCGTCGGCAGCACCGCGCACGAAGATCATCGCATTGATGGAGCCCGAACCGCCCTGCACCTTGCCGCGCGGCGCATAGATACGCCGGCCGTTGAGCGCGGCCTCCGGCTCGCTCCAGTACATCCAGTTGACCTTCGGATCGTAATAGGAGCGTGCATAGCCGACCGGGACACGGAACCACGGTGAGCTGTCATTGCCGCCGGCCTCGATGAGCAGCACATTGTGCCTGCCGCTCTCGCTGAGGCGCGCGGCCAGAATGCAGCCGGCCGAGCCGGCGCCGACGATGATGTAATCGTATGTCGTCATCTTCGTTCTCAGCCGCGAGCCGGCGCAAAGGCCTTCACGTCGGCGGGCTTGTCATCCATTTGCAGATGCAGTCGCTGTCCTTCGTAAGGCGAGTGTTTGGCAACGACATCGAGATTGAGTTCCACCCCCAGCCCCGGCTCGTCTGATGGGATCAGGTAACCGTCCTCGAAGCGCAGCGGCGTCTTCAGGATCTCGGCGTAGAAGCCCGAGAAATCGACGATCGCCTCGTGGATCAGGAAGTTCGGCGAGGACGCAGCAAGCTGGATGCTGGCCGCAGCGCCGATTGGTCCGTTGTAGAGATGCGGCGCGATCTGCGCGTAATAGGCTTCCGCCATGCCAGCGATCTTCTTGGATTCCAGAATGCCGCCGGCGCGTGCCACATTCATCTGCAGGATCGAGGCTGCACCCGTTTCCAGCACGCGCTGGAACTCGTATTTCGTTGTCAGCCGCTCACCGGTCGAAATGGGGATCGAGGTCCTGCGGGCGACTTCCGCCATCGCCTCTTCGTGGCCGGGAGGCACCGGCTCCTCGAACCAGAGTGGATCATATTTCTCCAGCCGCTGCGCCAGCCGGATCGCCGAAGACGGCACCATCTGGCCGTGCGTGCCAAAGAGCAGATCGGCACTGCTTCCGACAGCCTCGCGAATCTTGGCGCAGAATTCCTCGCAGCGATCCATCACTCCGAGCGACACCTGATGGCCGGAATAGGCCGTATAGGGGCCGGCCGGGTCGAACTTGACGGCGGTAAAGCCCATCTCGACCATCTTCACCGCGCATTCGGCGGCGAGGTCCGGATCGTTATAGTCATATTCGCCAGCAGCGTTCTTCGGATAGAGATAGGTATAAGCGCGCAGCCTCTCATGCACGCGCCCGCCGATCAGCTTGTGCACCGGCTTGCCGGCGGCCTTGCCAATAATATCCCAGCAGGCGATCTCCAGCCCGGAGACAATGCCCATCATCGTCGGGTCCGGGCGTTGTGTGAAACCGCTCGAATAGGCAAGCCGCCAGAAGCGTTCGATATCATGCGGATCATGGCCGAGCAGATAGCGCTGGAAGACATCCTCGATCAGCGGCACGAGTGCGTTCGGATGGAAAGCGGTGGAATAGATCTCCCCGACACCCTCRATCCCGTCTGCCGTCGTCAGTCGTACGAAGATCCAGTACATGCCGCCGATATGCGGCGGCGGAACGGCGACGACATGGGTGGAAAGCGATGCGATCTGCATGGCCGTGATCCTCAATGCTTGAGTATGACGAGGCGTGTCTGGGTGAATTCGAGCATGCCGTGCTTGCCGTCATCGCCGCCGAGACCGGAGCGCTTCCAGCCGGCGTGATAGCCCTGATAGGGATCGGCCGGGAAACGGTTGACGTAGAATTCGCCGGCCTCGATCGCGTCAGAAAAACGCATGATCGAGCGGTGATCGTTGGTGAAGAGCACCGAGCTCAGACCGAACTGGTGATCATTGGCAAGCACCAGCGCTTCCTCGGTCGTGTCGTAGGCGACGACAGGAAGAACCGGACCGAAGATCTCCTCGGCGATGATCTCCATGTCCTGCCGGCAGTGGGACAGCAGTGTCGGCGGATAGAAGAAACCGGGGCCATCAGGCAAGGTACCGCCGGCCTCGATGCGCGCGCCCTGCTCCACTGCCTTGAGGACGGCCTTGTGCACATTCGTCTGTGCTGATTTCGTGGCGAGCGGCCCGACGCGAGACGCATCAACCGAGCGGTCGCCAAAGACACGTGAAGCAAAGCCGGCCTTCAACTTGGCAAGTAGCGCGTCATGAATGGAGCGATGCACGTAGACGCGCTCAGGCGCGGTGCAGAGCTGGCCGCAATGATTGGTCTTTGCAGCAACGAGCTGTGCCGCGACTGCATCCAGATCCGCATCCGGCTCTATGATGACGGGTGTCTTGCCGCCGAGTTCCAGCGACGGCTTGGCGATATTAGCCTTGCAATAATCGAGCACGACACGGCCCGCCTGCAGGCTACCTGTCAGCGTGATCATCCCGACCTTCGGATGCGTGCAGAGCGTGGCCGCAACATCATGCGACATGGCGAGAATATTGACGAGCCCGGCCGGCAAACCTGCCTCGGCAACGGCTTCGGCGATCTCGAAGGCCGAGGTCGGCGTAGAATTGCTCGGGCGCACGACGACGGCATTGCCGGCGATCAGCGCCGGCGCGATCTTGCGCACCAGCGTATAGATCGGAAAATTGAAGGGGATCAGGCAGGCGACGACGCCGATTGCCTCGCGCTTCAGAAGCAGCGTCTCGTTGGCATTGTCGCTCGGAATGATCTCGCCTTCGATGCGACGTGCCCACTCGGCATGGTAACGCATCAGCTCTGCGCCGTAGATCGCCTCGCCCGTCGCGTCGGCAAGACTCTTGCCGGATTCCAGTGCCAAGGCGGCACCGATCTTCTCCGCTCGCTGTTCGATAACGGCAGCGACCCCCCGCAGCGCGTCGCCACGCGCAATCGCCGGCAGCGCCCGCCATTCCTTCTGCGCCTTCGCCGCTGCCTCGACAGCCTCGATGGCTTCAGCCGCGGTCGCTGACGGCACCCTAGCGAATTGAGCTTCTGTTACCGGATTGAGCACCGGTACCAGCGTGCCGGAAGACCGGAATTCACCGGCGATAAAATTGCGATATTCCGTCATGACGACATCCTCAGGACAATAGCTGACCACGCGCATGCCAGCTTCTGCCGGCCATGCGTTGAAACGAAACAGGGTGCCGACGCTCGAAAGCGGCGACTAGAACGTGCTGCGGCCCGGCGCCGCGTCGAGAAGTGTTCTCGTATAGGGGTGTGTCGGCGCCTGCAGCACTTGGGCCGCACTGCCGTGCTCGACGATTTCACCCTTCTGCATCACCACGATCTCGTCGCTGATCTGGGCAGCGACGCGCAGGTCGTGAGTGATGAAGACGATGGCGAGCTGCAGCTTCTCCTGCAGCTCGCGAAGCAGTTTCAGAACCTGTGCCTGCACGGAGACGTCGAGCGCCGAAACGCTCTCGTCCGCGATCAGCACATCCGGCCGCATGGCGAGCGCACGCGCAATGCCGATGCGCTGTCGCTGTCCACCGGAAAAGGCCGATGGCTTGCGCCAATAGGCACTCTTCTGCAGGCCAACGAGGTCGAGCAACTCTTCCGCCCGACGCCGCGCCTCGTCTGCCTCCATGCCGGCAAGCCGGGCTGAGCGGGCAATCATCGGCCCGACACGGCGGCGCGGATTGAGTGAGCCGAACGGATCCTGGAAGATCATCTGGATCGACCGCCGTCTGGCGCGCAACGGCGCCGGCGCGAGACCAAGAATGTCAGCACCCGCCACTTCCACCCGGCCACTCTTCGGCTCGATCAGGCGGATCATCGCCTTGGCAAGGGTAGACTTGCCGCAGCCGGATTCACCGACGATGGAGATCACACGGCCCGGCGAAAGGCTGAGTTCCACATGTTTCAAAACCTGGACGCTGCCATAGGAATGCTGCAGGTCGTGCACGGCAAGGACCGGCGCTTCACCCTGCGGCGGGGCCGGACGGTCGTGCGGCTTCAGGCTTGGCACGGCGGCGATAAGCTCTTTGGTGTAGGGATGGTTCGGAGCCGTCAGCACCTGTCTTGCCTCACCGATCTCGACGATCTCACCGTGCCGCATGACGGCCACGCGGTCGGCGATGTCGGCAACCACACCGAAATCATGGGTGATGAAGACGATGCCGTGGTCATGCATGTTGCGCAATTCGCGCACCAGCTTCAGCACCTGCGCCTGCGTCGTCACGTCGAGCGCCGTCGTCGGCTCGTCGGCAATCAGTACGCGCGGGTTCATGGCAAGCGCCATGGCGATGACGACACGCTGGCACTGCCCACCGGAGAGTTCATGCGGATAGGCCTGCAGGATGCGGTCCGGGTTCGGCAGATGCATGGATTCGATCAGCGCGCGGGCACGCTTCCTGCGCTCGGCGGCATCGAAATCCGAATGCAGCTCGAAGACTTCCTCAATCTGCGCTGAAACCGTCATCGCCGGATTGAGCGAAGCGATCGGCTCCTGGAAGATCATGGCAATGTCGCTGCCCCGGATGGCGCGGAACGCCCGCTCGGAAAGGCCAACGAGATCGGTATCCCCGAGCATCACCTTGCCGCCGGAAACCTTCAATCCCTCCGGCACCGCGCCCATGAGTGCACTGGACAGCACCGACTTGCCGGAGCCGGACTCGCCGACGATGCAGAGAATTTCACGCGGCCTGAGATCGAAACTCGCCGTCTTGACGGCATAGGGTCGGTCGGCGCCCTTCGGCAGTGCGACACTCAGATTTTCGACCCGAAGGATCGGTTGGTTTTCGTTGCTGCTCATGCACGCCTCCCCTGCGCTTCCGAGACTTCCCGCAATCCGTCCGCCAGCAGGCTCAGGCCCAGCATCAGCGACGAAATCGCAAGGCATGGAAAGATGACCAAGTGTGGGAAGGCGATCGCCATGGCGCGTCCTTCGTTGACCATCGTGCCCCAATCCGGCGTCGGTGGCGGCAGGCCGAGGCCAAGGAAGCCGAGCGTGCCGATGGTGATCGCGGTGTAGCCGAGGCGCAGGCAGAAATCGACTGCGAGCGGGCCGCTGGCATTGGGCAGGATATCGAAGAGCATGATGCGCCAGGTGCTTTCGCCCTGCGTCACAGCAGACGCCACGAAATCGCGGCTCGACACATCGATGGTAATGCCGCGCACGATACGGAAGATCGCCGGCGCGCTGCCGAAGGTAACCGCAAGCACGATGTTGAATGGAGAGGAGCCGACCACGACGATGATGACAATGTAGAGCACCAGCACCGGGAAGGAGAGCACCACATTGGCGATATAGGACAGGACCGCATCGATCCAGCCGCGCCGGTAACCAGCGATAAGCCCGAGTGCCACGCCGACGATATAGGCCGTCACCGTCGCAAGCGTCGAGAACACCACGACGGTGCGTGCGCCGTAGATCAGGCGCGAAAGGATATCGCGGCCGAGCTTGTCGGTGCCGAGCCAGAATACGCCGCCTGTCGGAGCGGCAGTACCCGGCTTTGCCAGCGGCAGCAGCGTACGGATCGGGTCAAAGGGCGCAAGGATTGGCGCAAAGATGGCCACCAGCAGCCAGCCGATGGTCAGGAACCCGCCGATCAGCACGACCGGATTGGTGAGATAGGGTGTTACAGCTTTCCGCATGGCGCCCTCACTTCCGTCCCTTGGCTGCATCGAGCAGCGAGACACGCGGATTGAGCCAGCCATAGGCGAGGTCGGAGAGGATCTGCGTCGCGACGACGACGACGACGCTCACCATCGCGCACGCCTCGACGAGTCGGATATCGCTGTTGAGCGCGGCGTCATAGAGCAGCGTGCCGAAGCCCTTATAGGCATAGAAGACCTCCACGACGATGACGCCCGAGAGTAGCCAGGGAAACTGCAGCATGATGACGGTGACAGGCGTGATCAGGGCATTGCGCAGCGCATGCTTCCAGACGATGCGAGCCGTGCTGGCCCCCTTGAGGCGTGCCGTGCGAACATAATGGGTGCCCATGACTTCGATCATCGAGGCGCGGGTGACGCGCGCCAGGTAGCCGGTGGAATAGAAGGCGAGCACCAGCACCGGCAGAATGATCTGCTGCAGCGAGAAGCCCGTCAGCATGGTGCTGGCGCCGGGCAACCAGTGTAGCCAGAAAACGAAGACGGCCGAGAAGAAGACCGCAGAGGCGAAATCCGGGATCGAAGTCGTGACGATTGCGATGAAGGAGACGACACGATCGAGCAACGAACCAGGCCGCATGCCGGCAATGATGCCCGCAAACAGGCCGACAGGGACGATCACGAGCAGCGCACCGCCAGCAAGAATGCCGGAGGCCGCAAGGCGGTCCGGGATAAGCTGGGCAACCGGTGCACGATAGTAGGTGGACATGCCCCAGTCACCGGTCACGAAGGACCAGAGCCAGCGGCCGTAGCGAATGATGAAGGGGGAATCGTAACCGTTGGCAGTCAGCCACTGGGCGCGCTGTGCCGGCGTCGAGAACTGGCCGAGGACTTTGACGGCGACATCGCCGACATTGACCTCCAGTGCCAGGTAAACGAGCAGCGACACGGTGAACATCACCGCGAGCGCGCTTGCCAGTTTACGGAGAATGAAAAGGAAAACGGTCACGAACCACCTCTTTGCCGGGTCGGGGCCGCCGCGATGAGCGGCCCCGCCGAAGATCAAGCCTTGACGAGCCAGACGCCGTCCATGCGGAAGTAGTCCGCCGGATGGAGCACGAAACCGCGCACGGTGGTGGCTGCGGCGCTGAAGCGGTTCGGCCAGTAGGGTTGAACGATGACGCCGGAATCCTGCAGGATCTGCTGGACATCCTTCATGGCTTCGGGACGCTTGGCCGGATCGACGACGGCCAGAGCCTTGTCGAGCGCGGCGTCGAATTCCTTGCTGGCGAAATGGCTCTCGTTCCAGGCACCGCCGGAGCGATAGGCCAGATCGAGCGTCATGGCGCCGAGCGGACGGTGCGCCCAGTAGGTGAGGCCGAAAGGAACCTTGTCCCAGATCGGCCAGTACTGCGAGGCCGGCAGGACATTCAGCTTCAGCCGGATGCCGGCTTCGGCCAGATTCTGCTGCAGTACCTGCGCGGTATCCTGCTCCCAGGTACCCTGCGTGTTGCCGAGCGTCAGCTCAAGATCCAAACCGTCCTTGTAGCCGGCTTCTGCGAGCAGGGCCTTGGCCTTCCCGACATCGCGGGGCACAGCCGGCAGCGCGAAGTAATCGGGTTGAACCGGCGAGACGTGGAAATTGGCGCCAACTTCGCCTTCGCCGCGATAGGCGACGTCGAGCATCTGCTTGTTGTCGGCGGCAAGCTGCACGGCCTTGCGGACGCGAACATCGTCGAACGGCTTCTGGTCGGACTGCATGCGCATGACGAGTGTATGGGCAGCCTTGCCGGTCAGGATCTGGATGTTCGGCAGCGACTTCATAAGATCGTATTCGGCGATCGTCGCGCGGTAGATGATATCGATCTGACCGCTCGAAAGCGCTGCGAGATGCGTGGTGATATCGGTGCCGAGGTCGATATACTGGATGCCGTCGAGATGAGCCGGCTTACCCCAATAGTCAGCGCGCTTGCTGAACACAGCCTGACGGCCGACTTCGTAAGCGTCCAGCTTGAAGGGGCCGGT
Organism: Rhizobium sp. P1_E6; assembly: GCF_056405875.1. Lineage (NCBI taxonomy): Bacteria > Pseudomonadati > Pseudomonadota > Alphaproteobacteria > Hyphomicrobiales > Rhizobiaceae > Rhizobium > Rhizobium sp. P1_E6. Next base: position 94,736 of record NZ_JBFUBG010000008.1, read on the forward strand.
ACCAACAGGATTGGCCGGCCAGTTGGCGCCGCCCTTGACGAAGTCGCGGTGCAGCATCGGGCAGGTGTAGGAATAAAGCTGCTCTGGCAGCGAGGAAACCGCACGCGATAGCGTAATGCGAACCGTATGGTCGCCGGTCTTTTCCACCTTCGCGACGGCCGAGAAAGCGGTCTTGTTGGAAGACTGGGAGTCAGGCGCAATCCAGCGCTGGATATTGAAGATCACGTCTTCGGGTGTGAAGGCATCGCCATTCGACCACTTGGCGCGCTCGTCGAGCTCGAAATCCCAGATCTTCAGGTCAGCAGACGGCGTCCAGCTCTTGGCGAGGTAGGGATGGGTGACGTTGTCGGCATCGACATAGGTCAGGAATTCGAGGCTGTTGCGATAGAGGTTTGAAGCCTCGATCCAGCTCGTCATCATCGGATCGGTCAGTTCCTGGATCTGGCAGCCGAAACGCAGTGTGCCGCCATCGGTAGGCGTCTCCTGAGCGAGTGCGGGCTTGCTGTCGCCGAGGAAGGCGCTGGCGGAGGCCGCCGTCACACCGAGCCAGGCGACGGCACGCAGGAAACCGCGGCGATCGATCTTGCCGGCGCGGACCTGTTCGCACAGTTCCGGCACGGAGGGATGCAGCGGATTGCCGCTGTTGGTTTTCAATTCAGTCATGATCTGCCTCCTCCTTGAATGGCAGTATGTTCGCTATCAGACACCCTCTGTGCCAGACACGATGCGCAGGGCGGGCTTTTCACCGTCGTTCACCACACGATTGCTGAAGCGGCTGATGATCCAGGATCGAAACCCTGCAATCAGAGGATCCACCAGCCCTTCCGCATCGGTCTTCAGGTAATAGCCGAAGCCTTCGTAATAGTGTGCGGTGACCGGCGCAACCAAGCGGCCGCTTTCTATTTCCTCCCGAAATAGCGCCGGATCTGCAAGCACCAGCCCCTGCCCCGACAATGCGTATTGAACCCCGAGGCTGGCGCTGTCGAATGTCACGCCCCGCGCCACGGAAACCCCTCCAAGACCGTTCTGCACAAGGAAGCGCTGCCACGTGAGGTAGGGCTCCATGTCTACGATCTTGATGTGGATGATCTCGTTTGCAGCAATGAAAGCCGCGATATCCGACACGCCTCCCCTGACCAGATCGGGATGGCAAAGGATCGTCGGCCGCTCCTCCCAGAGCAGGTCGGTGATCCATTCATCGACTGCTGGCCGCGTATAGACGACCGCCACATCGAATTCGCTGTCCGGCACCCCATAGGGGGTCGAAACCTCCAGAAGCACTTCCGGGAAGCTGCGCCGGAAATCCGTCAGCAGCGGCACGGTGAGCTTCATGGCAAAGCTCGGCGGCAGGTTGATGCGCAGCTTGCGTTGGCGCTGTTCGTCCGGCGCGCAAACTTCCTTCAGCGCCTGCTCGATGCGGTCGAAGCCCTTGCCGATGCCGGCAGCGAGCGAGCGCCCGGCATCCGTCAGCGTCGTGGCCTTATGGCCGCGTTCGAAAAGCTTGCGCCCGATACTCTCTTCCAGACCGATGACATGCCGCGAAAGCGCGCTCTGCGAAATGTTGAGCGCCACGGCGGCCGCCGTGAAGCTGCCGTGATGCGCCACCGCCTCGAAGGCTCGTAGCGCATTCAACGGCAACCGGCGGCGATCGACCGCCGGCTCCTTCTTCGTCTGGGGAGAGCGATCCTCCGTCATCAGCCCGACAGCCCGCCGAACAGGACGTATTTGCTCTCGAGATATTCATCGAGCCCTTCGGCAGCACCTTCACGGCCGAGCCCGGATTGCTTGACGCCGCCAAACGGAGCAACTTCCGTCGAGATCACGCCCTCGTTGATGCCGACCAYGCCTGCCTCCAGCGCTTCGGCGACACGCCAGGCGCGGCCGAGATTCTGCGTGAAGAAATAGGCCGAAAGACCGGTTTCCGTATCATTGGCAAGCGCGATCGCCTCTTCCTCACCCTTGAAGCGGAAAAGGCCGGCAACCGGACCGAAGGTCTCTTGCGTGGCAAGCGCCATATCGGTCGTCATGCCGGTCAGCACCGTCGGTTCATAAAACAGGCCGCCGCGCTCGTGCGGCTTGCCGCCGGTCAGCACCTTGGCGCCCTTTTCGACAGCGTCGGTCACATGCCGCTCGACCTTCGCCAGCGCCGGCGCATCGATGAGCGGACCTTGCAGTGCGCCATCCTCGACACCGGGGGCGACCTTCATGGCCGCAACCGCCTTGGCCAAAGCCTCGGCGTAACGGTCGTAAATGCCGTCCTCGACGAGGATACGGTTGGCGCAGACGCAGGTCTGCCCTGTGTTGCGGAATTTGGAAGCGATCGTGCCGCGCACGGCCTGGTCGATATCGGCGTCGTCGAAGACAATCAGCGGAGCGTTACCGCCGAGTTCGAGACTGATGCGCTTCACCGTGTCGGCACTCTGGCGCATGAGCAGCTTGCCGGTCGCCGTCGATCCCGTAAACGAGAACTTGCGCACGACCGGGCTCTTCATCCAGACGCCGACGACATCGGCCGGAGACTTCGTAGTCACCACGCTGACAACACCGGTGGGGACGCCGGCCTGTTCGCCAAGACGGGCAAGCGCCAGCGCCGAAAGCGGCGTGTCTTCGGCCGGCTTGATGATGATAGTGCAGCCGGCGGCAAGCGCCGGGCCGACCTTGCGGGTGATCATCGCCAGCGGGAAGTTCCACGGCGTGACCGCCGCAACAACACCAACCGGCTCCTTCATGACGACGATGCGGGCATCAACCTTGTGCGACGGCACGACGCCACCATGAGAGCGGCGGCCCTCTTCGGCAAACCAGGTCAGAAAGCCAGCCGCATAGGCGACTTCGCCGCGCGCCTCGGCAAGCGGCTTGCCCTGCTCGGCCGTTAATAGGCGCGCGAGGTCTTCCTGGTTGGCAAGCATCAGCTCGGCCCAACGGCGCAGAACCGCGGAGCGCTCGGAGGCGAGCGTCTTGCGCCAAGTCTTGAAGGCTTTTGCTGAGGCATCGACCGCCTGCTGCGCTTCCGCCGCGCCGCAATCCGGCACGGTCGCAAGCTCGCTGCCGTCAGCGGGGTTCAGCACGGCGAAGCGCTTGCTGTCAGCAGCACTTCCCCAGCCTCCACCGATCAGTGCATTGTCTTCGACAAGCTTCATATCAGGCGACCTTCGGTGTGAAGAACGGATTACCGACCGTTGCCACGCCTTCGGCAAGCTCAGCACGCGACGGCCAGCCCTTCAGCAATGCGCGCTTGGCGGCAAGATGCGTTGCAGCCTTGTTGTTATGATACACTTCTTCGGCATCGTTTGCCGACGGATTGACCCAGACGGCGGCAATCGCGACCCAGTCATCTTCAGCTTCCGCCGGCAACGAGCCGTCGAGCAGCGCTGTAGTAATACCGGCGGCAACACCGGCCTGCGCCGGACCCCAGGTCATTAGCTCATGCGAGGAACCTGACTCCATCACCGCCTTGGCGATGAACAGCGTCACTGGCTTGGCAGGCAGGTTCGGCTTCAGCACTGCCTGGAACGGCAGGTGACCGGGACCGGGGCTTGCGGCCGCACCGGCGAGTGCACCGGAAATCGGGCCGTTCTTCGGGCCGATATAGAGGTTGATATGGGCAGCGTTCGGGCCGGAACCCTCGAAGCCTTCACCGATATAAAGCATGGAATTCTCCAGTAAAAATGCGAGTCGAACCCATTATGCCTTCGAAAGGGCGCGGGGGCGACGGACCGTGTTGTAGTCGTTGATCATGTCGCGCGGGCGATAGGGCTCTTCAAGGAAAGCACGCTCTTCTGCCGTCAGCTCGATCGCCGCAGCCTCGATGGCGGCAATGACATGCTCGGGGCTCTCCGTGCCGACGATCGGAACCGTGCTGTTGCCGGAGCCGATGACCCAGGCCTGGGCAATCTGGCTCGCCGTCTTGCCGCGCTTGGCAGCGATCTCGTTGACACGCTTGGCAATCTCCTGGTCGATCTCGTCGCCGAACCAGTCGAGATAGAGGTCATGGGCGATACGCGGCGCCGAGCCGCCGCCGGCCAGATAACCACGGGCGAGCGGCGAGAAGGTTGTCACCGCGATGCCAGCGTCCTGGCAGTAAGGCATCATTTCGCGCTCTTCTTCACGATAGAGCAGCGAATACTGGCACTGCATGTTGACGAACCGCGTCCAGCCGTTCTTGTCGGCGACATGGTTCATCTTGGCGAACTGCCAGGAATACATGGTGGAAGCGCCGATGTAGCGCGCCTTGCCCGACTTCACGATGTCATGCAGGGCGCTCATCGTTTCTTCGATCGGGGTTTCCGGATCGAAAGCGTGGATGACGTAAAGGTCGACATAGTCTGTGCCCATCTGCTTCAGCGACTTGTCGATCGAGGCCATCAGATGCTTGCGCGACAGGCCCTTGTCGTTTGGATCATCGCTCATCGGATAGAAGGCCTTGGTGGCAAGCACCAGCTTTTCGCGGTCGGTCAGCGACAGCAGCGTGCGGGCGACGACCTGCTCGTTGACGCCTGTCGAATACCAGTCCGCCATGTCGAAGAAATTGATGCCGACATCGAGCGCCTTCTTGAGGATCGGTACCGACTTTTCTTCGTCCAACACCCAACCCTTCCACTTGGATGAGCCGATACCCATGGTACCGAGGCAAAGCGACGAAACCTTCAGGCCGGTCTGGCCAAAGCGCACATATTCCACAGCAATGTCCTAAAAGTGTTTCTCCCTCCTAAGACTATGCCGTGGCGACACTATTGTGACAAATAGGTTTATTCGATGCGGCTATCTCAAAATGAGATGGCGCCATCAACCGCCCGCAGGGGCCTATGCCGCAGGCTTTTCCCTTGCGGACCTGATGTCCAGCAGCACCGCGACAAGCCCGTAAACCGCGGCAAGTATCCACAGCGTAAGGAACGGTTCCCTGACCGCCTGAAGCGGAGCGCCGAGCTGTGACACCTCGACGATGCCGTTGATGGCGCTGGTGCTTGGCAGCAGAACGGTCAGCGCCCGCAGCGGCTCGGGTATGGCTTCGCTCGGCCACGAAAAACCGGCAAGGAACATGAAAGGCAACCCGAGCGTGGCGCAGACGAGCTGAACGGCGAGCGGCTTGCGGAACAGGGAGGCAATCACCATCCCGAGCGTGGCAACTGCCAGAACGAACGGCAGGCAGAAGATGAAGATCGTCAACAAACCACCCAACCGCGGAATGCCGTAAAGGTAAGGCAGCACGATCAGGTAGAATGGCAACACGATCGCCTCGATAACAAGATAGGCAAGCAGCCTGCCTCCGACCCGGGCAAAGGGGCCAGCCGCCGAGGCAGCGGGATTTCGCGCCGCCGCATCATTGCCGATCGTGCCCAGAAGGCCGACGCCGATCAACAGCGTCTGCTGCAGGATCAGGACGAAGGCTGCGGGCAGGATATAGGTCGCATAGCCGCCTTGCGGATTGAACAATGCGACCGTCGTCAACGGCATCGGATCAGGGGCAGCTGCCGCCAGCACCGGATCGATATTGGCCGCAATCAGCCGCGCCGTCTCGATTTCCGCACCCATGGTTCTGGCAACGGCAACGACCGCGCCGGAAATGCGCTGATAGATCAGGAAATAACTCGCATCCCCGTAAAGCGCGACCGGCGATTGCCGCCCATGCAACAGGTCACGTTCGAAATATTGCGGGATGACCAGAATGCCGTGAAGCTGGCGTCCCTGCACCGCCCGCTCGGCGCTCACCTGATCCGGCAGCGTCGCAGCCACCGCGACATCACTCGACGCATCGATACGGCGCACCAACTCACGGCTGCTCGTCGTATCATCGAGATCGACGACAGCAATCGGCACGTCGCGCAGCGCCTCGTTGGCATAAGGCTGGGGATAATAGAGGGCATAGATAAGCGGCCCGAAGACCAGTACCGCGAGCGCCGGGCGCAGCGTCAGGATGCGGATCAGCTCGATGCGAAAGATCGCGAGGAAGGCCCTCATGGCGTGACCTCCCTCAGCCTCTGCGCTGCCTGTCGCTCCCGGCGAATGCGGAACACTTCCAGCCGCAGCGCCGTCACGATCGCCAGCACCAGGACGAATATACCAAGCACCATCAGTGGCTTCAGGGACAGATCAACCGGCGTGCCGCGGATCGTCTGATCGATCCTCGCCGTCAGATACCAGGTGCCCGGAATGAGCTCACCCCACCAATAGGAAAACCCGTTCATTGCCAGACGCGGAAAGCCGATACCCATATAGCCGAAGGATGGGGCGAAGATCAGCGTGCCAACGCTGATGGCGCTTGCGACCGGCCGCAGGAAAAGCGCCAGCAGCACGCCGATAAACTGGTTCGCGAGGATGAAGAGCAATCCGGCAACGACGAGTATCCAGCGCTCGCCCCTGAGCGGCATATCGAGCACGCCGAAGAGAACGGCGTCCGACAGGCCAAGAACCACAAGGAAGATCAGCGTGTAGGGCAACATCTTGCCGGCCATCGCCGGCCAGAGACCGCCGCCGAGCCGCCGCAGAATGACAAGACGGTGCATGGTTTCAGCATCCATGCCCACCGTGTAGGCCATGGTCGTGACGATCACCACCTGCAGCAAGGCGGGCATCAGCGCTGCCAGCAGGAAATGCGCATAGTTGAGCGTCGGATTGAAGAGTGGATTGACCTGAACGGGGATCGGCGAAAGATCGGCCTGCGCAATATCGACCGGCTGCCCTTGCGCCGTGCGCAGCGACAGGCGGATGCCGGCAGCCACAGTCGGCACGGCAGCACTGACGCCCCTGAGCGTAAGATTACCTGTTGTCAGTGTCTGCGTATTGTAAAAGAACACCACCTCGGGACGCCGGCCGGCGAAGACGTCGCGCTCGAGATTGTGCGGCAGCATCAGTAGCCCGTGAACCCTTCCGGACAGGATCAGCGCGCGGCCTTCTGTGAGATCGCTGACATTGATGGCGACAGCGGTATCCGGCGTCGCATCGACCGCACGGATGATCGTTCGCGAAAGGTCGCTGCCATCGAGATCAAGCACGGCGATCGGCAGCCGTGTTGCAAGTCCCGCGCTGAAGACGATGGCGAGCACGCCCATCAACAGCAGCGGCAGCAGAGTCGTCAGGAAAAGCAGGAAAGGCCGGCGATAGAACCAGTCGAACTCCCGCCGGAACACCAGAAGAAAGCCGGGGCGGAGCCCGCCGGGCGGCTTCATCTCAATGCCCCGCCGGCGGCCAGGAGGCGATGACACTCATGCCCGGCCGCAACCCTTCGACGGGATTGGCGGGCACGGCGCGCACCTCGAAGGTGCGCAGGTCGAAATCGCCGGTAGCGCGCGTCGCACGCCAGGTCGCATATTGGCCCTGCGCGTTAATCATCGTTACCTTGACCGGGATCGACTGACCGCCACCAAGCGCCGGAACAGTGACATTGAAGCCGTCCCCGACCTTGAGTCCCTTCAGCAGGTCCTCACGAAGATTGAAGGTGAACCAGGGGCTCTGCAGGTCGATGATCGAAAACAGCGGCGAACCGGCGCTGAAGTTTTCGCCGAGCTCGGCAACGCGCGTCGTCACCTGACCGGAAATCGGCGCATGGATGGTGAGTTCCGAGACATCGACTTGCCGTTGATTGAGGGAGGCGCGCGCCTGCTCCACCTGGGCGGCGGCAAGCGCTTTTTCTTCCTTGCTGGACCCGGCCGTCGCAAGCCGCGCATTGGCTGCAGCCGATTCCTGTTTGCGGATCGCCGCTTCCAGATTGCGGGCCGTCTGATCGACCTGCGCCTGCGTCGAGGCCCCTGTCGTTATCAACCGCGCCTGACGGGCGGACTCTTCCTGATAGAGCGTGACGTCGGCGCTCGCTGCCGCAAGCTCGGCATTGGCCGCATCGATGGTTTCCGGACGCGTGCTGTTGACCCGGGTCAGATCGGCTTCGGATACGCCGACTGCCGCTTCGGCCAGATGCAATGCCGCCGTCAATTGCGGGCTTTCCAGCTCGGCGATAACAGTGCCCTTCTCGACATTGTCACCGACATCGGCGTTGAGTTTGAGAATACGGCCAGCGACACGCGGGCTGATATCGACGCGATTGGCGGAAACCTCGCCCTGCACTACCAGCGGCGGCGGGCGCGTCGCAAACCAAAGCAGAACACCAAGAACGACGAGGGCCACGATCCCCACGACTGCCCGTACCATTCCTGCTGCCCTCATCGGTGCCCTCTTTCAGATGGAGTAGTCCGGCTGACTGTGTCTCAGGATTATGCCTCTGGCAATATGACAACCGTGCTGCGACGCCTTGCACGCCGTAAAAGTCGTGACCGTGTCCGATGGATTTTCATCGGTTCTGCGTGCCACCTGCGGCGTCATCCTTGCGGAAGTCATCAACCCAAGTTTCAAAGCCATTCGCCCAGCAAACGGACCTGCCGCTTCGTATGGCCGGACCAAAACCTAAGTATAGTTACGCCACAGGGCTCTTCGATTTACCTTCTACTCGTAGCTCGGAGCCGACCTGACCATTCACGGTTCCAAGCTGGTGGCACCGCCCCTTGCCACCTCTAGGGCAGGCGTCCCCCTCCGCCGAAGCCCTGCGGATCCTCCCATCCGCCATAGACCGTCCCGCCGCTCGGGGCGGTCTTTCTTTTTGGCCGGAGGAACTATTCGCCCTTTACTTCCAACACTTTTGTATAGCTTTGCGCGGCTAAACACCGCATTAAGCTACGCGAGAATTAACCGGTTCGAATAGGACCGGGGCCACAGCGAGGGGGCATGGGATCATCTGTATTATTGAAGCTGGTCAACCGGCGAGGAACACCCTCGCATGAAATCACGCTTGGCCTGATCGCCCTGGTTCTCGGCGCCACTGTATTCTACGTCGATGCCTTCACCGAGATCCAAAGCGCCATCGCAGTCCTCTATGTTATCGTGCTGCTGCTAGCTGCCGAAATACTGACGAGGATCGGAACAACGCTGCTTGCGGTCATCTGCACCGCTTTTACACTTTTTGCTTATTTCTACTCGCACGGCCTGGGGGAAGATGTTCCGGCGCAGTTGCGCTTTGCGGTTTCTCTAGCCGCGATCACCATCACCTGCGCCCTTATTCTCCGGAACGAAACCGCGCGCACCGGGCTCATCGAGGCCAACCTGCACCTTCGCGACAGTGAGACCCGCTTCCGCTATATTTTCGAGCACAGCCGCATCGCACTCTGGGAGCGCGATTATTCCGCAGTGCGAGCCTTCCTGATGTCTTTGAAGGCCGAAGGTGTCAGCGACCTCAAAGATTACTACCGAACGAACCCCAGCATCATCGCCACCTGCACGGGCCTCATCCGTACCATCGCCTTCAATGACGCGGCGCTGGAACTGCTCGGCCACGTCGCCGACGGCCTGCAGTCGCGCACGATGCGCCGCTACATCGCCCCTGACGATGATACCTTCCTGGACCTGATGAATGCCATCTTTCGCGGGGAACGTCATTTTGAAGGCAAGGGCAATCTGATTGCTGAAAACGGCGAGATCAGGCTTGTCATCATGAGCATGAGTTTTCCCGAGGACCCTGCCGCCTTCAACCGCGTGGTGGTCGGCATGGTGGATATCACCCAGCGCGAAATGACGCAGAAGGCTTTGCGCGAAGCGCAGGACGAGCTTGCCCGTGCCTCCCGCGCGGCGACCGTCGGCACGCTTTCAGCCTCGCTCGCCCACGAACTCAACCAGCCGCTCGGCGCCATTGTCGTCAATGCTCAGACGCTGCTTCGCTGGCTGAACCGCGAACCGCCGGATCTTGCCGCCGTGCACCGTTCGGCCGAGCGCATCATCCGCGACAGCCAGCGCGCGAGCGAAATCATCCACAACACCCGCTCGATGCTGTCCCATACCGACCGTACGCCCGAATATGTCGATCTTGAAACCCTGATCGAGGAAACGCGCGCCTTGATGGATCACGACTTCCAGCGCGACATGGTGAGCTTCGAGGTTGAACGAGGCGAAAAAGCGCCTTCGGTAAAGGCGATCCGCATCGAACTGCAGCAAGTGCTGATCAACCTCGTTACCAATGCCGTGCAGGCGATGCAGGCGACGGCGATCGACCAGCGTAAGATTCTGATCTCGCTCGAAAGGAAGGATGATATGTTTGTCAGCCTCTCCGTGAGAGATTTCGGCCCTGGTATCAGCGAGGAGGCAATGACGAAGCTTTTCACGCCCTTCTTCACGACCAAGCCCTCCGGAATGGGCATGGGACTCTCCATCTGCCGCAGCACGCTGGAAGCCGGAGGCGGCCAGCTGATTGCCGGCAATCATCCTGAAGGCGGCGCCATCTTCGAAATRATCATACCGATTGAGGACGACCATGACCGACACTAGCGCCGCATCGAAGGCAGCCTCGCAGTCCGTATTGCCAATCGTCTATGTCGTCGATGATGACGAATCCATCCGCGAGTCGCTTGTCGACCTCTTCCGGTCGGTCCAGATGGACGCCGCCTCCTTTGCCACGACCACTGCCTTTCTCGATACCGCCGACCTGCGCCGGCCGGGCTGCATTCTCCTCGACGTGCGCTTGCCGGGCCTCAGCGGACTGGATTTCCAGCTTCATCTCGAACGGATCGGCAGCAGGATGCCGATCGTCTTCATGACCGGCTTCGGCGATATTCCGATGAGCGTGCGCGCCATGAAGGCCGGCGCCGTCGACTTCCTCACAAAACCTTTCCGCGACCAGGACATTCTCGATGCCGTCGGCATCGCGATCGAGAAGGACATGGCGCGGCGCCGGGAAATGGCAGCAAGCGATGCTGTCGCCTCGCTGGTGGATACGCTCACGCCCCGCGAGCGGGAGGTGATGGCCGCTGTCGTCAAGGGACTGATGAACAAGCAGATTGCCTATGACCTCGGCATCAGCGAAATCACCGTGAAGCTGCATCGCGGCAATGTCATGCGCAAGATGCAGGTGCGCTCGGTGGCCGATCTGGTGCGCAAGACCGAAATGCTGGAAGGCAGGTAGTGTAACCTAGACCCTTGTATGGTACCGCGACACGGTCATGAGCCTCATAATATAACCTAACGTAATGCAGGAATAAGCAAGGCTACCAATCTCGTGTCACATACATCCACAATCGCGGTCGTCGATGACGACCAGGCCATCCGGGAGGCTCTTGACGATCTGATCCAGTCGTGCGGCTACCGCAGCAAGCTTTTTGCTTCTGCGGAAGAGTTTCTGGCCTTTAATGACAGGGCGGCGATCGACTGCATGCTCGTCGACGTCAAGATGCCGGGCCTCAGCGGCATCGAACTGCAGGAAATCCTCAACGGCGAGCCCGAAAAACCGCCGATGATCTTCATGACCTCCTATCGCGACGAGCGGACTAGGACGGCCGCCATTGAAGGCGGCGCGCTGGCCTTTCTGGGCAAGYCGGTCGAATTTGATTCCCTCATCAAGTATCTGGAAATGGCTCTGAAGCCGTAAGGCTCCACTGCGGCGAATTCCGAAGTATTGCTTCCGCCATCAGATCAAATTTATACACCTATGTATAATTTTGGACGGAAGCATTAAAGAATAGAATTCCTTCGTTACATCCAGTACACTGGATAGAAAAACGAGGTGACGCCATGATGAAGTTCAAACGTCCGATATTTATCAGCGTGGGGAAGAACATTCTGATGGATGTAATCTTCTCCAACATCGTAACCGGTGCCAATTACAAGTTCCACTGCGCGCTTCTGCGCCTGGAACCGGAAAATCCGATCTACGAATACCAACCGGTCCGCATTGCCGCGCATCGCCGCCCGGATGAAATCAGCCGGACGCATTTCTGATCCTCCCAATACCTGGTACTGACCGGTTTACTCCTCCCGGCCGGTCAGTGAGATAACGCCGCCATCTCTCGGCTTCAGGGAAAAGACGACATGACAGGCATCACGGACCTTTCCGTTCTTCTTTCGACCATGGAGCCGGAATTGGCAGACGGCGAATTTGTCTATTGCACCGTGCCGGCCTTCCAGCCGGAAGACTACCTGCATCTTCGCCCGCTCGGCCTCTTTCACGAAACGGAAGGGCTGACGCTCATCCTGTCGCTGGAGGCGGCCCGCAAGGCCGGCCTGCAGGCTAGCCCGCCCATGCGGCAGATCACGCTGAAGGTGCATTCCTCGCTTGAAGCGGTGGGCCTGACCGCCGCCTTCTCCCGCGCGTTAACGGAAGTCGGCATCAGCGCCAATGTGGTTGCGGCCTATCACCACGACCACATTTTCGTGCCTGCCATTGATGCCGAACGGGCCGTCGAAGCGCTGCGGCAGTTTTCGGCTGCAAGCCAGAACTGAAATCAGGTCGGTGGCGCGTCGAGCGCGTGCAGAATGCCGCGTAGCTCGGCAAGGCCGCGAAGACGGCCGATTGCCGGATAGCCGGGCGTGACATTCTTCTGCAGATCGTCGAGCATGCGGTGGCCGTGATCCGAGCGGAAGACGATCGACTGGTCGGCGCTGCGGCGGCGATCCTCGGCAACGAGCTCCTTCAGCACGGCAACCATGTTCACGTCACCTTCGAGATGTGCGCTTTCATGGAAGGTACGGCCGTCGCCCTCGCGGATCGTAGCGCGAAGATGGGCGAAATAGATGCGCGAGGCAAAACGCCGCGCAATCGCCGGCAGGTCGTTGCCGGCGCGCACGCCGAGGCTGCCGGTGCAATAGCACATGCCGTTGGCGGCCGCCGGCACGGCGTCGAACAGTGCTGCGTAGTCCTCAGCCGTCGAAGCGATACGCGGCAGGCCGAAGAGCGATCGCGGCGGATCGTCCGGATGCAGGGTCAGCTTCACGCCTCGCGCTTCTGCGGCCGGCACGACGGCTTCAAGGAATTCGATGAGGTGCTGGCGAAGCTTCTTCGCGTCGATCCCCTGATAGGCGATAAGCTTTTCGCGAAAAGCCGGAATGGTCAGCGGCTCGGTCGTCGAGCCTGGCAGAGCCGAGGTGATGATGCGGGTAATTTCGGCAATCTCGGCTTCCGTCATGCTCTCGTAGACGGCCCTGGCCCGCGCTTTATCCTCTTCAGAATATTCTTGGGCAGCACCCGGCCGCTCCAGCACGAACAACTCGAAGGCCGCAAATCGCTCATGGTCAAAGCGCATGGCGGTTGCACCGGTCGGCGTTACATAGTCGAGATCGGTGCGCGTCCAGTCCACCACAGGCATGAAGTTGTAGCAGACGATCGGAATACCGCAGGCGGCGACGGCTTCGAGGCTGGCGATCCATGCTTCGATCTCGGCCTTGGCCTGCCCGCCCTTGCGCTTGACGGCATCGGGGATCGGGATGCTCTCGACAACGCTCCAGGTCAGTTTCGAGCGGCCGGCCGGCGTCGTTTCAATCAGCGACTGGCGCTCGCGCACTTCCGCTTCGGTCCAGGCGCGGCCGATCGGCACCTGGTGTAACGACGAAACGATGTTTGTCGCACCCGTCTGGCGCACCTCGTCCAGCGTGACCGGCGCCTCCGGCCCAAACCATCTCCAACCTTGCCGCATTTCCTCTCTCCTTGATATCCTGTGTTCTGTCGTTCCGCCGTCAGCAGAAATAGTCGGGGAACTGCGACCGCAGCTCCGCCACGTCGGGTATAACGGCGCTCAAGTGATGAATCATAGCTTCGCGCGCCGCCGCGACATCGTGCGCGGCGATGGCGTCGCGGATGCCAATATGCTCGTGCACGACATTGTCCATGCGGCCGAGCACCGGCAGCGTCAGTCGCCGCGCCCTGTCGATCTGTACCTTCACGGTCTTTAAAATAGTCCAGATGCCGGGATAGCCGGCAATCTGCGCGATCGCCTCGTGAAAGGCCTCGTCCTCTTCATGGAAGCTCGAAGCATTGCCGAGTGCTGCATGTGTCTTCTGCCGCGCTATGATTGCATCCAGCCGCGCAATGTCGCCACCTGTCGCAATGCTTGCCGCCGTTTCTACCGTCGTTCCCTCAAGCGCCTTGCGCACGACGACCGCTTCCGGAATGGCCGAAACCGGCACGCGCGAAACCACCGTGCCGGACTGCGGATAGATATCGACGAGCCCACCCTCGGAGAGCCGCAACAGCGCTTCGCGCACCGGCGTGCGGCTGACGCCGAAATCCTCGGCGATCCGCTTTTCCTGCAGCGCCGTTCCCGGTGGAATCCTCAGCGAAACGATGTCGGCATGCAGGCGCTCATGGATCGCCGCTGCCGTCGTCACGCGGCGGATCTTTCCGCCGGCGTCGCGTGACGTCGGGAAGGCGAGGATTTCAGGATCGGAAGCCTGCCGCATGCATGATCTCGGGACGTTGACACTCTCGTGCATACTAGTATATCAATTGAATTCTGTTGCCAAGACATGCTGCGGAGGAGAACAGCGGCGTGGCATTGCACCCGGAGGAAAAGCTTCGAGCTGCGGGCATTTGATGCTGCCGGAAAACCGGCGCATCGAGGCATTGAGACGTGCATTGCGATGCAAACGGGCGGCGCTCGGGGTTAAGGCCGACACCGCCGCAAAGGAGGAGGACAGAATGAAGATCACACGCAGAACCTTCGTCGGCGGAGCTGCCGGCGTCGCCGCGGCCGGATTGCTGCCGCTTCGCGCTTTCGCGCAGGCAAAGGCACCGGCAAGCCCTGTTACCATCACCGTCGTCGATGTCGCCGGCAACCTGGCGCTGACGCAGGGTATGTTCCAAAACTACGCCAAGGCTAAGCCGGAATTCGTTTCCAGCTTTTCCTTCACCAAGGCTCCTGCTCCGGAACTGCCTGCCAAGATCCAGGCCCAGCAGGCTGCCGGCAAGGTCGATATCGATCTCGTCCTGACCGGCACGGACGCGCTTTCGGCCGGCGTCGACCAGGGTCTCTGGGTCGACCTAACCAGCCACAAGTCGGCACTGCCCAATCTTGAAAGCATCCTGCAGCCACAGGCATTCAAGATGCAGGCGCTTGCCAAGGACCAGGGCGTCGTCATCACCTATTATCCGTCCGGCCCGCTGATCGAATACATGCCGGACAAGGTGGCAACCCCGCCGAAGACGGCGCAGGAGCTGCTCGACTGGACGAAGCAGAACAAGAACAAGTTCCTCTATGCCCGCCCGGCAAACTCCGGCCCGGGCCGCACGCTGCTGATGGGCCTGCCCTACCTGCTCGGTGACAGCAATCCGCGCGACCCGGTCAACGGCTGGGCCAAGACCTGGGAATATCTGGCCGCTCTCGGCGAAAACATCGAATACTACCCGACCGGCACCGCAGTGGTCTTCAAAGAACTAGGCGAAGGCACGCGCGACATCGTCGCCACGACCACCGGTTGGGACATCAACCCGCGCGCGCTCGGCATCGTTCCCGAGGAAGCCAAGGTCGGCAAGCTCGAAGGCTTCCACTGGGTCACCGACGCCCACTATGCGGCGATCCCGAAGGGTGTTTCCGACGAAAAGATCGGCGTTCTGCTCGACGTCCTGAACTTCATCTATCAGCCGCAGCAGCAGGCGATCGCCTATGACGCCGGCTACTTCTATCCCGGCCCGGCGGTGAAGGATGTCACCCTCGATATGGCGCCGGCAGAAAGCCAGGAAACCATCAAGGAATTCGGCCGGCCGGAATATGCCGACTGGATCGCCGGCAGCCCTCTGGAAGTTCCGCTGGAGCCCAAGCAGCTCGTCCAGGCCTTCCGCATCTGGGACGAAAAGATCGGCGCCAAGAAGGGCTGATCCCTGCTGGTCATAATAATCCGGCGCTGGCTTCACGGCGCCGGAGTTCCAAAGCAATTCCCGCAAAAGTGCACAGCGTTTTTGCGGGAACTGCTTGAAAACAAAGGATAGAGCGTCGCCGTGCTTCAAGAGCGGTGATGCTCTATCGGCCATGATTGCCGATAAATGGAGATTGCATTGACTTTGCCGGTTCAAAACGCTGCAACGCTGTCTTCGCGGAAGAATGCGCGACTTGAGCTTGATGGCATCAGGCGATCCTTCGGCGCCTATAACGCCCTTGATGGCATCGATCTTGCCATTGAGCCCGGCGAATTCATCGCACTTCTCGGCCCCTCTGGCTGTGGCAAGTCCACGGCGCTGAACTGCATTGCCGGTCTGCTTGGCCTTACCGGCGGCGAAATCCGCCTCGGCGGCAATCGCATCGATCAGTTGGAGCCGGAAAAGCGCGGCTTCGGCATGGTTTTCCAAAGCTACGCACTCTTCCCGCACATGAGCGTGCGCAAGAATGTCGGCTTCGGCCTTGCGATGCAGGGCATCCGCGGCGCAGAGGCCGACAAACGCATCATCGATGCCCTGGCCCTCGTGCGCCTCGAAAGTCAGGCCGACAAGCTGCCCGGCCAACTCTCCGGCGGTCAGCAGCAACGCGTCGCCATCGCTCGCGCCATCGTGATCCGCCCGCCGATCGTGCTGATGGACGAGCCGCTCTCCAACCTGGACGCCAAGCTACGCCTGGAAATGCGCGCCGAAATCCGAGGCATCCATGATCAGATCGGCTCCACCACCGTTTACGTGACCCATGACCAGGATGAGGCACTGTCGCTTGCCGACCGTATCGTCGTCATGAGCCAGGGCCATATCCAGCAGATCGGCACGCCTCAGGACCTCTACCAGCGACCGGTCAATCTTAATGTTGCCGATTTCATGGGCTTCCGCACCCGCATCCCCGGCCGCGTCGTGTCCGTCTCCGGCAACGAGGCCGAGATCGAAACCACCGGCGCCCGGCTGACCGGTACCATGCGTGATACGCTTAAAGTAGGCGATGCCGCCGTGCTTTCCGTGCGCCCAGAAGATCTCGTCGCAACCAATGACGGCATCGGCATTCCCGTCACCGTCGCCAGCACCGAATATCGCGGCCGCGCCTTCTTCGGCATGGCTCGCTCGGCCGACGGATCGGACCTCTATTTCCGCGCCGATGACGCATTGCCGCGCGGCGCCGCAGCGACGCTACAGCCGGTCGCGGGTCGCTCGCTCGTCTTCAAGGGGGCAGCCGGATGAGCGGGCCGTCACTGAAAACCAGGCTCGCCGCCCAAGGCCTTGATGGCACGACGCTGCTTGTGCTGCCGGGCCTGCTCTTCATGATCGCGCTCTTCATCTATCCCTTCATCTACGGCGTCGCGGATTCGCTGATGCCGAAGGATGGAGGGTTCTGGTACGAAAATTACGCGAAGTTCTTCTCCGACCAGTTCCAGTACGGCACGATCGCCAACACCATGTGGCTCGCCTTGCCTGTCACCATCGTCAACCTGGCCTTCGCAGTCCCCGTGGCCTTCCGCGTCCGGCTGATGCGCCGGCAGCGGCTGCTGACAACCATTCTCGTGCTACCGATCACGCTCGGCACGGTCTTCGTCGCCGATGGTCTTCTGACTTTTCTCGGGCCGCGCGGCTGGTTCAACGAGACACTCATTCTTTTCGGCGTCCTGGATTCACCGGTCAAGCTGACTAACAACTACTGGGGCGTCTTCGCCTCGTTGCTGATCACGGGCTTTCCCTTCGCCTTCCTGCTGACGCTGTCCTATATCACCGGCATCGATCCAGCGATCGAGCAGGCTGCTGCCACGCTCGGGGCGAATGCACGGCAGCGCTTCATGCGCGTTTTCCTGCCACTGCTTGTGCCCGGTCTTGCCGTGACCTTCTGCCTCTCCTTCGTGCAGGCCTTCGCCGTCTTTCCATCAGCTGTCCTGCTCGGCGCGCCGGCCGGTCCAACGCGAGTCATCTCGATTGCCGCCTATCAGGCCGCCTTCGAACAATATGACCATTCCTACGGCACGGCCATCGCCCTTATCATGGGCGGCGTCGAGCTCTTCGTCGTTGTCGCCATTCTCGGCGCACGTTCGTTCTTCTACCGCGGCCCGGCCGGCGGCACGAAAGGCTGAGCCATGATCCGTGACCAGGGCCTTACTTCAAAGATCTGGCGCATCGCCGTCTGGGCGCTCGCGACCCTCTTCGTCCTCAACCTGCTAGCCGTCATCGCGGCCGTGATCGTCAACTCCTTCGCCACGCGATGGCTCGGCACATGGCTGCCGCGCGGTTGGACGGATCGCTGGTATTTCAGCGCCTGGAGCGAGTTCCAGCTTTCCAGCGTCGTCATCGTCACCTTCGAGATGGCCTTCGTCGTCGTCCTCATCTCGGGCATTCTCGGCGTGATGACAGCCTATGCGCTGGCGCGGCGCGACTTTCCGGGCAAGCGCGCCATCATCCTGCTCTTCCTTCTGCCGCTGCTGATCCCGCCGCTGACCTACGGCATTCCGCTGGCGACCGTGCTCTATCAGCTCGGCCTCGGCGGCACGTTCTGGGGCGTGGTGCTGATCAACCTCGTCCCGTCCTTCCCCTTCGTCGTGCTCGTCATGATCCCTTTCATCGAGCAGATCGATCCGCGCATCGAGGCAGCAGCACGCGTTTTCGGCGCCGGCACGACCAGCCTCTTCATCCGCATTCTGCTGCCGTTGCTTCTGCCTGGAATGCTGGCGGCACTGCTGCTGGTTCTGGTGCGCACGCTTGCCATGTTCGAGCTGACTTTCCTGATCGCGGGGCCGCAGACGCAGACGCTTGTCGTCTCGCTTTATTACGCGGTCTTTGCATCCGGCGTGCGCGCCGGCCAGTCGATCGATGCAATGGCGGTGATCTATATGGTGACGACGCTCTTCTGGCTCATCATCGCGCTGCAGTTCGTCAATCCGACGCAGATCGTCGCGCGCGCCAAGCAGCAATCAGCGCATTGAGCATGCTGCTGCCGGAAACCCGGCAGCAGCTTTCTTTTTCAATCGTCAGTAGACTTCGGGAACGTACATTTCCTGAGGAACCGCGCTGCGCTGATAATCATCGTGGCGCACACGATCGGGAAGCACGATCTCCTGCTTCGGCACCTCCTCGTAAGGAATCTGGCCCAGCAGATGCGCGATGCAGTTCAGGCGCGCCCGCTTCTTGTCCACCGCCTGGACGACCCACCACGGCGCTTCGTCGATATGGGTGCGATCCAGCATCTCTTCCTTGGCCTTGGTATATTCCTCCCAGTGGACGCGGCTCTGCAGGTCCATCGGCGAAAGCTTCCACTGCTTCAGCGGATCGTGGATGCGCATGTTGAAGCGGAATTCCTGCTCCTCGTCGGTGATCGAGAACCAGTACTTGATGAGAATGATCCCCGAACGCACCAGCATGCGCTCGAACTCAGGGACCGAGCGGAAGAACTCTTCCAGCTCGTCCTTGGTGCAGAAGCCCATGACGCGCTCGACGCCGGCGCGGTTGTACCAACTGCGGTCGAAGAGCACCATTTCGCCTGACGATGGCAGGTGTGGAGTGTAGCGCTGGAAATACCACTGGTTCCGCTCGCGCTCGGTCGGCGCCGGCAGTGCGACGACACGGCAGACGCGCGGATTGAGGCGCTGGGTCACGCGCTTGATCGCGCCGCCCTTACCGGCGGAGTCACGGCCTTCGAAAAGCACGACGACCTTGAGCTTCTTGTACTGAACCCAGTCCTGCAGGCGGACTAGTTCATGCTGCAGGCGGAAAAGCTCGCGGAAATAGAGCTTGCGTTCGAGCGTCTGTTCCGCCGGGCCGGACATGCCCTCGGCGACCAGCTCGTCGAGC